>JAHITX010000025.1 GCA_018817425.1 Pseudomonadota bacterium | reverse complement strand
GAGATGCAATATAAACAGAGAATAATAAAAAACATGAAAAACCGAGCTAAACAATTTGGCCTGAAACTGGTGGAAGCAGCTGATGTGGCTGGGACTGATATTGCTGTGCCATCAACAATATAATTTAAAGTTTATTGGGAGGTATTATTAAATGCAAAAGTTGAGGTTGTTATTGGTATTGGGAGTAATTCTTTTAGTATTTGCATCAATCTCATCAGCGGATAGTCTGGAAGTTATCGGCACAGCCAGTTATCTTGGAAATTCTTATAACCTTATCTATGAAGATGATCAGGGATTAGTATGGCTGGACTATACATCATCTGCTAATACCTGGCAGAACCAGGTAAATTGGGCATCCGAATTGAACACTTTGGGAGTGTTGTCTTATAACCTGAATCCAGGGATAAGCCTTTCCTGGGATGGCGATTGGCGGCTGCCAAGCGCCGGCAGCAATCCACTGTATGGTTATAATCAAACTACGTCTGAGATGGGGCATCTTTATTATACGTCATTATTAAAACCAGCTTTTGGGCCTTTAGGTGATACGAGCCCGTTTGATAATTTGCAGGCCAACGAGTACTGGTCGGGTACGACGGAGGATTCTCTCTCTGCCTGGTACTTCAATTTTTACTATGGTGGCCTTCAGGGCACCGTTGCTAAGTGGTACGGCGACTATGCCTTGGCAGTTCGTCCCGGCGAAGTCTCCGCTGTGCCCATACCTGGAGCTATCTGGCTCCTCGGTTCCGGGCTGATTGGATTGGTAGGGGTAAAGAGAAATGTAAGGCGGAGACGTGGGTAATCTGGTTATTTGAGTTATTTGGATATATTGGAAAAGCAGGATGTCTTGCCCTGCTTTTCCTGTTTTTAGGATAAAAGCTGTAGGCATTGAAGAGGTCCAACTCATACAAATTTTTTGCGAACCTCTTTAACATCAATTGTCCGTGCTTTTTCAATGTCTTATATGCATGTATACTGGACATCGCGGCTCTATGACAGGCGCGCTGGCCTTCGTGGTGCCACAGACAGTTGAAACTATTTGAATAGCTCAGAATGTGAGCCGGTTCTTTCTAAAAACAAATCATCGGCTGTGATTCGATAGATTAATACCCAGTCTGGTTCTATATGGCAATCTCGATGGCCTTCCAGGTTTCCGGATAAACGGTGGTCTCTATACTTTGGCTCCAACAATTGCCCCTCAACCAGTTTTTATATGACAGCCCTTAATCTGGCAATATCCTTATTTTGTTTCTTAATCCTTCTGTAGTCCTTTTTGAATTGAGTTGTGTAATGCAGGTTCAACTATCAAGCTCCTGAAATAATTTATCAATAGAATCAACCTGATGAACTTCATACCCATTTTCGGTGTCTTTAAGTGTTTTAGCTGTAACATCATTAGGAATTTTTATTTCAAAAGGAATTCCTTTATGTAGCGTTATTTGTGAAAGGTACATCGAAATAGCCTCTGACATTGATATATTTAATTTATTCAGTATTATTTGGGCATTTTGTTTTATCTTTGGATCGATACGGGTTTGAATTATTGCTGTTTTTGCCATAATTGTCTCCTGCATATAGTGGATTATGTACTGACAATATCATTACAATTAACATACGCCTTATTTTGAAAATTTCAAGAATTTCTGTAACTATTCAGCGGAAAAAAGCTAAATTGAGGAACTACTGATTTTGGTGCGACTCAGGAGCATCATGCGGAAGGCAACTGCCAACGGTATACAACCTACCTTCTATAGACTTTAAGATAATGTTGTTGGGTTGCGTTATCAGTCGCCCCTGAGTAAAGCGTAAAGTATTTATGAAATACACTTGACAATATTGTCATATATGGCATGAAGTATCTTCATTGGTAAAAATTGGTTATAGTTCAAAGTAAACTGATAACTTTTTATCTTAGAGTTTTAAATTCTTGAACCCTTGAATCCTTGAATCCTGGCCCCCTTTCTCCGAAGGAGAAGTACATAATGATAGATGAAATTGCTTTCAGAATACTTCAGCTGGCAGGCCGCGGTTACTGTTGCAGCCAGTTGTTGATTATCCTTGCATTGGAAGCACAAGGCAAAACAAATTCCGATCTTGTTCGGGCAATGGCAGGTCTTTGCATGGGTGGGGCTGGAAGCGGTAATGTCTGCGGAGTTTTTACAGGCGCAGCCTGCATGCTTGCTTTGTATGGGGCAAAAGGAGAAGACAACGAAAAGGAAAACGAAAAATTGCATTTGATGTATTCTGAGCTGCGTGAATGGTTTGAGCAAACTGCCTGTGCTTCATACAACGGTATTTCGTGCAAGGATATAATAGGTGATAAAGCAAGCAAACCTGACCCGAATATCTGCAGCAGTATCCTTGTTGATACATATAATAAAGTTATGGAAATACTTCTTATAGTGGAACAACCCCCTGGCCCCCTTTGTTAAGGGGGAATAAGCGGATGAGGGCATCAACCATTTCAAATCTTCCCTTAGAAAAGAGGTCATCATTTAGAAATTCCCCCTTAGAAAAGAGGTCATTATTTAGAAATTCCCCCTTAGAAAAGGGGGATAAAGGGGGTTGTAGAAATGGTGAGCCTGCATCTATTCCTTTGAGATTAAGGGGAGTGTGAAGGTATTGATATGTCAAATAGTGAAATTTCAAAGTACCGGGTTTTATCTCAAACAGAAAGTCTGTGTCCGGTTTGTCTTAAAAAAATACCTGCATTCAGGGTAACGGATGGCTGTGATGTATTTTTTGAAAAACAATGTGAAGTTCACGGAAAATTTTCTGTTGTAATATGGCGTAATAATCCGCCTTTCAAGACATGGATGAGACCCAAGATACCTGTTCAACCTCCTGTATGCTATGCCGCTATTAGTAAAGGTTGTCCGTTTGACTGCGGTTTATGTGTTTCACACAGGCAGATTACCTGCACAGCTCTTATTGAAATCACACAGCGCTGCAACCTGTCTTGTAAATACTGCTTTGCATCTTCTGAGAAATCGTCAGTTTCCGATCCCGATATTCAAACTATAGAATTTCTGTTTAGCCGGGTAAAAGAGGCTGCTCCATCATGCAATATACAGCTTTCCGGTGGAGAGCCTACATTAAGAGATGACTTGCCGGAAATTATTGAAATGGGCAGACGGAAAGGATTCGGGTTTATTCAGTTAAATACAAACGGCCTGCGTCTGGCTGAACAAAAAGATTATGCTAAAAGGCTTAAAGAAGCGGGTCTTGCGTCGGTTTTTTTACAGTTCGACGGAATAAGCGATGAAGTATATGCTTCTTTAAGAGGAAGGAAATTGCTTGCTGAAAAAATTCTGGCGATAGATCGATGTGCCAAAGCCGGGATTGGTGTTGTATTGGTTCCCATGATAGTTCCGGGAGTAAATACTCATGAAATCGGCTCGATTCTTAAATTTGCTTTAAAACAATATCCTGCGGTAAGGGGCATTCATTTCCAGCCTGTCAGCTATTTCGGACGATATCCCAAAAAGGTGGAAAATCATGACCGTATTACTATCCCGGAAATTTTATCAGCTCTTGAATTTCAAAGCGATGGTATGGTAAAAGCCTCCGATTTCAAACCTCCCGGCTGTGAAAATGCTCTTTGTTCATTTAACGGTAAATTTCTTGTTATGAATTCAGAGCAATTAAAACCGGTGGTAACAGATAACAGTGTTTGCTGCAACAAGCCCTTAAGGGCCGATATAGGAGCAAGGCAGTCAATAACTTCCGTAGCAAGACAATGGAGTGGGGTGGAGGGGCAGGGTTCAGGGTTCAGGGTTCAGGGTTCAGGGATTGAAGGACTGGGATCGGGAATCAGGGAGAAGAGGCCAGTGAGAGTAGGGCAGGGCAGGGTAGAAGAAATGTGCGATTTGGATATTGATGGTTTTTTAGAATTTGTACGTACGCGATCTTTTTCCATTTCGGGCATGGCCTTTCAGGATGTCTGGAATCTCGACCTGGAGCGCCTTAAGGATTGCTGCATCCACGTTGTATCAAATGACGGCCGCCTTATACCTTTTTGTGCTTACAATCTTACGGATATCCAAAACAAACCCATCTATCGGGGAATATAATGCTTCCCATAACTCCTTTGGAAAACTGGATTTCAAACAAGATATCTTGCAATGCAGATCCATCTCAGCTTAAAAGATCAACTATTGAAGCTTTTCAACTTGAGAAAATTAAAGAAACCCTTTCTTGTGTCGGCAAAAATAGTCCTTTCTATAAAAAGCTTCTGGCCGGTTCTAAAAGCAATACTGTAAAAACCTTAAAGGATTTTTCCAGCCTTCCATTTACTATCTCCGATGATTTACATAGCTATCCACTGCAATTTCTCTGCGTTTCGCAAAGTGAGGTAAAGCGTTGTGTTACATTACAAAGCTCTGCTACCACAGGTTTGGCCAAACGAATTTTTTTCACAAAAGAAGATCTGGAACACACCCTTGATTTTTTTCATTACGGTATGTCAACACTGGTTAATGAAGATGACCGGGTTTTGATCCTTTTGCCAGGCGAAAGGCCGGACAGTGTCGGAGATCTTCTCTCAAGAGCTTTGCTTCGCATGAATGTAAGTAGTATCATACATGGTTTTGTTATAGATTCTAAAGAAACTGTAGAGGCTGTTTTGAAAAATGACATAACATGTCTTGTGGGAACACCTGTTCAGGTTCTATCGCTTTTTCGATGCGGCAAAGGGGAAGAATATTTAAAAAATAAAAGGATGAAAGCACTTTTAACTACCGACTATGTTCCATCCATAATATCTGAGACATTGGCAAATCAATATAATTGTGAAGTTTACAGCCATTATGGCATGAGTGAGATGGGATATGGCGGTGGAGTGGAATGTGATGCCCGATGTGGTCATCATATGCGCGAAGCAGATCTTTATATTGAAATTATAGATCCGAAAACAGAACAGATATTGCCTGATGGAGAGACGGGTGAAGTTGTGATAACAACTTTAAATCGTGAGGCAATGCCTCTTATCCGTTACCGCACAGGTGATATATCAAAATTTCTTGTCGAACCATGTCCTTGTGGTTCAGTTTTAAAACGATTGGATAAAATTGCCTGCCGTACAAACAATATAGTTTATCTATCTTCGGGAAAGCCGGTTATGATGTCTTTTTTGGATGAAATGCTTTTTGTCCTGCCGGATGTTATAGATTATACAGCAGCACTTACAACCTGTGATGGTAAAGATTGTCTTGATATTACCTTAAGTATTGATGGAAAAGCAGATCATGGTAAAGTTTGTGCTGCTGCAATTGACAAGATAATGATGATTCCCCAGATTGCATATTCTCAAAAACATCTTTTCATTAACCCTGTTAAATGTGTTTCAGACATTATACTAAGTTCAGGAATACAAAAGCGGGTTCTATCAGATAATCGAAAATAGTAATTATGAAAGATTATTTACACGACCATCAATTATAATTGCTTTTCAAATCAAATTATTGTATAAAATATTAAATAATTAATTGATTTTTATTAATGATGGATGTGTTTACTGGTCTTCAAAAATGTATTATTTCCAGGCCAATTATTTTCTAAAAGGGATATGGCATGAATACAGAAGAATGGAACCCGAGTAAGCTTTTAGGTATATCCGGCAGTTATTGGGCGACCTGTGCACTCCATTCAGGAGTCAAGCTGGGCGTTTTTACCGTTATAGGTGATCAATCACTTACCGGTCAAAAGATTGCCGATAAGCTAAGTAGTGATGATAGAGGAGTGATTATGCTCCTTAATGCTCTTTCGGCCATGGGCCTCTTGATAAAAAAAAATGAGTGCTTTTTAAACTCGGACTTTTCCAAATCTTATCTTGTAAAAGAATCCCCGCAATACCTCGGATATATTATAATGCATCATCATCATCTTATGGCATCCTGGAACGAGCTGGATAAGGGTGTTAAAACCGGAAAAGCTGTGCGTAGCAGAGCTTCTTATGATAATGCAGAAGTACGGGAAAATTTTCTTATGGGCATGTTTAATCTTGCCTCAAACCTTGCACCGCAAATAGTTGGAAAAATTGATCTTTTAGAAAAAAAACATCTTTTAGACTTAGGCGGTGGCCCTGGAACATATGCAATTCATTTTTGTTTAAACAATCCATCACTTCTTGCTACTATTTATGATCAAAACACAACCAGACCTTTTGCCGAAGAAACAGTTGCAAAATTCGGTCTTTCGGACAGGATTGACTTTCAGGCTGGTGATTATGTGAATAAAGATATTTCAGGCACCTATGATGTTGCATGGCTGTCACACATTCTGCATGCCGAAGGCCCACAGGATGCTCAAAAGATCATACAAAAAGCCGTTTCTGTTCTAAAGCCGGAAGGCATGATTTTGATCCACGAATTTATTTTAAATAATGATATGAACGGTCCGATGTTTCCGGCTCTTTTCTCTCTTAATATGCTTCTTGGTACACAAAACGGCCAGTCCTATTCTGAAAAACAGATTATGGATATGCTTGCAGCAGCAGGAGTTGAGAAACTCCGCCGTCTTCCGATTCAAACACCCAATGATTCAGGTGTTATTCAAGGGATAGTAAAAAAATAATATCTGAATATAATACTTAAGAAAAAGTTAAAACATGCCGAAACTTTATAGTATGAAAAACAATAATAAGCTGATAATAATTGCCCATAACAGTGAATTGCAATTTGTACTTTATGGTCGAAAGGATATTGACGGCAGGGTTATCGGCACAATACCAATTAAAGAAGAGTATTTGCCGGACGAATTTTCCGGCAATATTTTCGAGGAAGCAAAAAAGGTAAAAAATCCTTTGCTGGTGATGCCTGACTATGTTGCCGGTATTGAAACTTATCCATTTGCTACAGGTAAAAAATCAATTGTATCTGCTTTTATCAAAAGAAAACTTTCAGAGTCCTTTCCCGCTGTTTTGGATGTAACAGATTTCTATAATTATACTTATTCAAAAAGCGGCCAGTCTGCCGGAAGTATTTATACTTTTTTCCTGCATGATCCTCTTGTATTTAATTTGTACAATCATCTTAAAGATGCGGACATATGCCCTGACCGTGTTACTATTCCGGCCTTTATATGGCAGCATAAAATAGGCAAGCTGCTTGACAATGCATCTTCTGAAAATTTTTGTCTTATACATGTATTATCTGAAGAATGTTATCTGTACTTTTATTTAAATGGGGATTTTCTTTTTTCAAGAAGTATTATGTTACCCGAATCTGAAGAAGCAGGCAGTGAAAAGCTTGAAATTCTATCCTTTGAAATAAGCCAGTCCCTTCGTCTTTTTTCACAAAAAGCGAAATCTGAGATCAACAAGTTCTTTTTTGTATCTTCCATACATATAAATGAGACCGAACTTTCAGAAAGACTTGGAAAAGATATTATCCGGATTGAGAGTGACCGGAAAGATGCTGTTGAAGCTAAAGGAAAAGATTTCATGCCACCACCATTATCGGCATTTACTTTGGCCGATATCGATCAGAAAGCAGTGCCTGCTATCAGTCACCGCCTTGTTGTTATGGAAAAAGCCTGGCAATCCGTTATTTGGGCCGGGATTATTACCGGGGTGCTTCTTATTTTTCTTTTAGGATTTGAGGCTTTCTTCTTAAATTATTTATCAGGAAGTAATTCCAAATCAGTGATGTCAGGACTTACAAATGATATGATGGCCAATCGTCAGGTTATCGAAGAATATAATAATACTATTGATCTGATTACAAATGAGATGCAGCGCCCTGATCCTGCATCTATACTTGGAGGAATTGCTCTTAGCCTTCCCGAAACTGTAACAATGGAAGAGCTGACTTTCAATCTTGAACCTCCTTTTCAGGTTGTAATGAAAGGCCAGGTAAGAACAGAAAATCCTGATGGTATCAAACCAGTTCTGTCTGCAATGGTTTATAGCCTGACGCGCAATCTTGAACTGAAGAGGCCTGCTGTAATAGGAGATATTGTCTTTGATATAGAGCAAGGTGGTGGCGATTTCAGCTCTTCCGGGTATAAATTTCAAATTCAGCTGGACTTGAAATAATATGAGAAATAAATGGATTATAACAGGTGCTTTATGGCTTGCAGTTATTGTTCTGACATTTTATAATGCATCTGAGATCAAGAGTTTGAAATATCAATCCGAAAAGATTGAAAGCCTGCGTATGGATAAAGAGTTCTGGCAGCAGAATTCAAAAAATATCAATTTCATCATAACAGAAGGTGAGAAGCTGTTTTTTGACGTAGAATCTGTTGATCTGGGCCTTTTGGCAATTGACGACCGCCTTAAGAAGCTATCATCTAAGTATCATCTTGAAAATCTTAAAATTGGAAAGCAGCATGCTAGCGAGTCAGACGGTTATGTGCCGGTTGATTTATCATTTGAAGGAAATTATGAAGATATTTATAAATGGTTTAAATCGGTTAAAAACGACTTGCCGTTTTTGAAACCTAAAAATTTAAAAATAACTATGAATCCTGTATCCAACATGACTGTTTTAAACGGGTCCTTTTTTTTCAGATACAGGATTAAATCGGCAAATAGCGAATAGAATTATATATGATACAAATCGGCTCAAAAAAACGATTGATAATTGATGGTTTTATAATTGCGGCCGTTATAGTTGTTGCCATAAATATCTATTTGCTTACGGAACTTATCGGATCTCCAATAGCACAAAAATCCGAAGAATTTAAAATGGCAGGCAATAAATGGCAACAGTATAAACAAATGCAGGATCAGACGGTAGATGATCTGATTAAAAGTGCGGAAGCAATAATTGCTGTTGCCAAAATGGGACGTAAGGCAAAGCCTGAAAATATACAATTGACAGCAAGTACTCAGCCAACTGAAGATCAGAAGTTAGCTGACATTCCGAATCTTGCCGGAATACTTCAGGTTGCAGGACTTGGAGAAAAATCAAAATTTATTGCACTTATGGAAGGTAAAAGACTGTATGAAAACGATAAGATTATGAATTTTACCATAAAAAATATAACGGCTAAGGGAGTTTTACTATCTAAAAACGGGGAGACAAAATTTATCCCTGCGCCTGAAGTCTATTTTTCCCTTGCTGGGAAACAAAAGCCCGCAGGGGCCGAATCGAGGTGATTATGCTCCGTATTTTCTCCCGGTATAGTTTGTTGTTTATTATATGCACTATCCTGCTTTTTGCAGGATGTGCCGCCATACAGGAAGTCAGGCCAGTTACTACGCCGGCTCTTGAAAATATCGATAATCCGGCTAAAATTTTAGAGCGGGAAAAGATATCTCAACTTCCGGGCCCACCGCCTTTTTCCGAAACATATCTGCCTGTTTCAAAAGGGCTCGAAAAAGACATCAAGCTTTTTTCCATGGTTTTGGATCAGGCCAAACTGGGCGAAGCCATAGCCACTATCGCAACCGAGGCGGATATTAATATGTCCGTAGATTCGGATGTTGATCTTTCAAAGCTTGTTACAGTCAGGTTAAAAAATGTGACTATGGAAGAAGCACTTGATATGATAGTTGAAAAAGGGGCGGGATATACATGGAGTATTAAAGATGGCGTATTGAATGTATGCCGGTTCAAAGAATATATATATCAAATGGACTACCTTGATATGGTGGGCGAAACCGACATAGATGTTGGTGGTGACATGCTGGCCTCTGGTGTGGAAGGTGCTGGAGTAAAAGGTAAATACCAGGTCAAAGCCAAGCGGGAAGGTAAAAGCACAGATGTCTGGGCAAGTATTTCTGCAATACTTGAAGGAATCAAATCAGAAGCTGGGATTCTAAAAATCAATCCTAATGCAGGTATAATTTATATGCTTGATACACCTGACAAAATTACTGCTATGGTAAATTTGCTTGATTCGTTATCAGAATCCTTGCATCGCCAGGTTTTTATTGAGGCAAAGATATTAGAAGTTCATCTGTCTGATGACAGTCGTTATGGACTGGACTGGTCTAAATTCTCTCTTGGATTTACGGCAAACGGCGGCGGGATTATTAATAAAAATCTGCCGGATGTCTTTGATTTATCAGTTAACGGCAGCAGCAGACTGTTTCTATCAACCCAGTCACAGTTTGCCGGCGTTCTGGATTTTCTAAAAACCCAGGGGGATGTTACGGTTATATCAAACCCTCACATCTCAGTGCTTAATCATCAGTCGGCAGTGCTCACTGTTGGGTATCAGTTTCCCTATGGCGATATCGACAGTGTAGATAGAGACCAGGAAACAAATACATTAACAATCGGCGCTAAAATAAAACGGGCAATTTTAGGTTTGCAGCTCGGACTTACTCCACAAATATCAAAAGACGGCATTATTACTCTTCATATAGTTCCCACAATCACAAGGATACAGGGAACCGAGCGCGTTGAGATTCCAACAGGAGCCACGGAGGTGCAAAGCATTTCCAATCCTATTATAGATCTTCGCGAACTTTCTACAACAGTAAGAGTAAGAGAAGGCAATACAGTTGTTCTGGCGGGCCTTATCAGTCAGATAAAGCAACTGGATGATGTAGGTCTTCCAGGGCTTGGCTCTATTCCATATTTAAAAAATTTATTTCGTAGCATGAAAAATCTTAAGGACAACCAGGAACTGGTAATTTTTATTACGCCATATATTAAGAAAATCTGATAAACAACTAACATTTAACAATCAACAAGAGGAGGGGGATAAATGCAGAAGCTAAGGTTAAACGGTAATCAGAAAGGTTTTACATTGGTTGAAATTGCAATCGTGCTTGTTATTATTGGTTTGCTGATAGGCGGAGTGCTGAAAGGCCAGTCAATGATACAAAACGCCAAAGTAAAAAGGGTAGTCAAGCTTGCCGATGAGATTCGTGCAGCGACCATGGGTTTTTATGATAAATATGGCCAATATCCCGGAGATGAAAGTCTTGCGGGTGTTCCAGCAGGAGATAATTATAACGGAAATGGAAATGGGCAGATTGAGGCCGCTGATCAAACCAATGTGTTTCTGGATTTAATGCGCTCAAAATTGATTTCGGGAAATTATACTACAACCATTTCATATCCTAAAAACGCATTTGGAGGTGATACTATTCTTGTTTGGGTGGATCCTCCCGGTGCAGCAGGAGTAGATCATTATATTGAATTTCTTAACCTTCCCTGGGATGTTGCTCTGGAAATAGACACAAAATACGATAACGGAATATGGAATACCGGCCAGATCGTTTCAAACGAAGCATATACCGAAGCCAATAGCCCAATAGACATATTGTATCTGCCGTTATAGCTTAAAATAATGGAAGAAGTACTATTACATAAATAAAGTCATTGCCGTTGTTATGCAGCGGTAATGACTTTATACTGAGCCAATTGCAAAACGTCCCATTTGGGCCGATCTCTGCGTTGGGCTCAAATTTTAATCCTCGAAATACGCCATGTATTCCTGCGGTTAAAATTTTCACCCGCCTTGAGCTTGACCAAACTGAAACGTTTTGAAACCGGCTCTACTGTTTTTCGTTTTGCATTAATGCTCAAGTTACAGATAAAAAAAGGGGGCACAAATGCCGTCAGGTCAGAAAGGCTTTACCATTATCGAAATAGCTATTGTTATGATCATTATAGGAACGATCATAGGATTTGGAGCCTCCCTGGTAGTATCCCTCACAGTAAGAGCCAAACGTACCGAAAGCAAGGATATTCTAAAAGCTGCTTCTGAATCTATTGTCGGTTTTGCTGCTGTAAACGCAAGGTTGCCTATTTGGGGAAATAATCTCCCGGATGCCACTGTTGACGAGGTTTGCGAGGTTATAACAAATCAAAGAGACTCTTTTACTCAGCCAATATATTATTTTCCGGCAGATGGCGCCAATCAGCTTCAAACAGTTGGTTCTATCTGCGGGCGCAGATCCACAAACCTTACCGTATGTCGTGATCCGGCCTGTGCAAGCAGGGTTTCCAATGTCGCTTTTGTTGTGGCAACAGGTTCGGAAAATGCAAACCCTCAGACAGGTATTATAACTGCCGGTTGTCCTACAGGACAAACTTGTATCGGAGTTTATCAAACGGGTCAACCCAACATAGATGATTGTACGGGCGGAGTAGATTGCCCTAATTACGATGCGGCTTCAAACAGGCTGAACAGAGCCGAAGAATATGACGATCTTGTGCAATGGGTAACGTTAAATGAACTTAAAGTAAAAACCGGATGCCAGGGGCCGCCACTTCGGATAATAAATAATGACCTGCCGTCCGGTACAGAAAGCTCTTTATACAACAGTGTTGTTCTTTATGCAGATGGTGGCGTTTCCCCATATACATGGAGTCTTCTTACTGCGGCACCTCCTGCTCCCGGTCTTTTATTTGCCTCCACAGCAACTACTGCAACAATCTCAGGTACGCCTTCTGCAAGTGGTGCTTATATGGTTACGGTACAGGTAAGGGATAATAACGATTCTGCAGGTACTAATGATAATATAGCATTGAAAAGCTTTGTTATAACCATCAATCCTGACACAAGTACCGGAGGCTCCAGCGGCGGTGGAGGAGGAGGTGGCTCAGGTGGCGGTGGTGGCGGTGGTTCCGGCGGCGGAATAGGAGGTGGCGTTGGTGGCGGTAGAACTGGTTCCGGTGGAATAGGAGGTGGCGTAGGTGGCGGTCAAACTCCATAAGGTGAAGGGTAATAATTAGAAAGGGTGAGTCAGGGATAACGGGAAATGAAAAAATCTGATAGTAAAGGTTTCGCACTGTTTTTTCTGATTGCGGCCATTCTTGTTGTAAGCGCCCTGATTGGTGCAGGAATAACCATGATAGGGCCAAGAGTTATAAAGGCAAAATACGACCGGACAGGAGAAATTCTTACAGCTGCAATGCAGTCGGTGATTTCCTGGTCTGTTCAAAACGGTCAGCTACCTGATGCGGCAACTTTTCCTTCAATCATACCAAGCGCTGTTGATGACTGGGGCAGGCCTCTTGTTTATATCTATGACGACAACCTGACTAATTCCACCACAGGTGGCATATGCGGCCGTCAGAACACAGCCTTGTCATATGGTGCAAATAATACTGCTTTTATTATTGTAAGTGGTGCAGAAGATCTTACAGTTAATACTGCACCTTCCGCTTCAGGAGCTTTTGCAGGAACCGTTGCTTCTGGAACCGCTGATATTGTGCGTTTTATATCCCTTGAGGATTTGAAAAATCAGGCCGGCTGCTTTGGCTTTACCACTGGTGTGCTTAAAATACTCAATAATGAACTGCCGGATGCTGTTTCAGGAACACCTTATAACAATGTAAGGTTGTATGCAGATGGCGGCGTGCCGCCCTATGTATGGAGTGCCACTGGGTTGCCCACAGGCCTTAACCTCATCGATTCCAATTCCGGCACTTTGTCCGGTACTCCGACCACACCAGATTCTCCTTCTGTGACTATCACCGCAACCGATGCCACCGGCAGCTCAGTATCCCGGTCATATACTCTCAATGTGTTCTGATGGATCTTTTTTGTTTGAAACGTTCGAACGGTTACTTAACACCTAAAACATAACACTTACCGACTTTTTACTTGAACTGGCTTATGACATCATATAAAGGCAGCATAATAGAAATGGCGATAAGACCGAATATACCGCCCAAGAATACGATAGATAGCGGTTCCATCAGGTTTACCAAAGTTTGAACAGACCGTTTGACTTCGATGTTAAAATAATTTCCAAGCCTTGTAAAAGCCACATCAAGTGTTCCTGTGGTTTCCCCGTTTCTTATAGAACCAAGTAAAAGCGGAGGAAATCCTCCGGCCCTGTCAAAGCCATCGGCAATTGAGAATCCTTTCTGAATATTCTCGTAAGCTTTCTTAAGACGCCCTTCAAGATAAAGATTACCAAGAATATTGTCTGTTAGAGTCTCGAAAATATTGTTTAGGTTCATGCCTGCAGAATACATTGTAGCGAAATTCTGGCTCAGTCTGGCCATGACGATATTGGAAGCGACAAGTCCGAAAACAGGGATTTTCAGCAGATATTGATGAATCAAAAGCTTTCCCTGCTTTGTTTTACCGAAGGCCAGAAACATAATTATAAAAAGGGCAAGAAAAATGAGGATATAAAGCCAGTTCTCATTCGTAAACTTACTTATAGTAAGCATAGCTCGGGTTACCGCCGGCAGAGGAACACCCATTTCTTTAAGCAGGCCAGCCATTTTGGGCAGTACATAGCCTACCCACACAGCGATTACTCCAAAAAGGGCAAGGATGATAAAAGTTGGATAGATTGTGGCCCGCTTTATGGTTGAGCTGATATCTTCTTTCCATTCCAGAAATTCAGCCAGTCTTTTAATGCTGTTAGGCAGTGTTCCGGATAGTTCTCCCATGCGAATGATGCCAATATCAAGCTTTTGAAACACTTTCGGAAAACGGCTCATGGCTTCATTTATAGAGATGCCGCCTTCTATTGCTGACTTTAATTCGTTGATTATTTTGCGCAGGGCTCTGCTTGGAATAATTTTTTCATTTTCCTCAAGAGCCGAAATTACGGGAAAACCGAGTTCTAAAGTTTGTGAAAGCCGGTAATAGAATTCTATTAATACGCGCGGCTTGATAGACCCTGAAAACAATGTGTCGGCGCCGGCGCCTACTGTTTTGCTGTGACTCTCAACAAGCGTAAGTCCGGTTTCTTTTAATCGATTTTCAAGTTCTTTATCGGAAGCCGCAAACAGAGTGCCTTTTAGCAGCTTTCCTTTGTCGTCAACCGCTTTGTATTTAAACTCAGGCATATGCCACCACGCGCAGTACTTCTTCTAACGATGTTATTCTGTAATGAACTTTTCTTAATGCCTGTTTGAACAGCAAGCTGGTTCCGGATTTAACAGCTGCGTCTTCTATTGCGCTCTGGGTTGCTCCTGAAAATATGAGTTCTATGATCTCACGGTTTATTATTATGATCTCATAAACAGCTATCCTGCCGCTATATCCTGAGTTGTTACAGGCATCACATCCAACGGCTTTGAGCATTTCTGCGGGAGGTTCAAGGCCGTTTTTGATGAAAATTTCCTTATCTTCTTTTTTAGTAATTGTAGCAGCAGCACATTGTGGGCATAACTTTCGAAGAAGTCTTTGTGCTGCTATCATGGATAAGGATGATGCCAGCATATTTGGATTTACGCCAAGGTCGACCAGCCTGTTTATTGCAGATGCCGCATCATTTGTATGCAAAGTTGATAAAACAAGATGCCCGGTAATCGATGCCCGAATGGCAAGCTCTGCTGTTTCCTGATCTCTGATCTCACCTACAAGTATAACATCAGGGTCCTGACGCATTGCCGAACGAATCGCGCTTGCGAAGGTGAGCCCGGCTTTGGGATTAACGGCAGTCTGTCTTATTGTTGGAATAACATATTCAATCGGATCTTCAACAGTCATAACATTAATATGTGGACTGTTGATGGTCATCAGAGCTGAATATAAAGTTGTAGTTTTGCCTGAACCCGTAGGGCCGGTAACAAGTATCAAACCGTAGGGGCGATGAATACCCTTTGTGAAGCGCTCCCGTTCCTCCTTTTCAAAGCCTAGCCTTTCCAGATTTCCCACGATTCCGCTGTATATTAAAAGCCTCATAACAACCGTTTCACCAAGGTGTGTGGGAAAAGTGGAAATACGGATATTGATATCTTCGCCTTTGCCGGAAAATCTGAACCGGCCGTCAAGCGGGATGTTTGGATTTGATATATCCATATCTCCCATAATTTTAAAACGCGTAACCAGGCTCTGTTGAAATTGCTTGGGGAAAAGATATTTCTGGTGTAACACTCCATCTACACGGTAATAGATTCTAACCAGATTGGTATCTGCGACAACGTGTATATCGCTGGCATTTAGAACCCTTCCTTTTTCAATAATAAGATCAGCAAGTTTTATAGTCTGATTTTCATCAAACCCGGCATCCGTAATGCTGGATCTGATTATAGTATCGATTTCTTCATCAATTATAGCCGCTACTTTGTAATACAATTCAATTGAATTTCTAATCCATTCTTTGGGTGCTATGTAAGATTCAACCCGGCAGTTTGTTATTCTTCCCAGATTATCATTTACTATCACATCAAAAGGGTTGGATGTGGCAATCTTGATGATTTGACCGTCTTTGGCGAACGGGAATATATTATTGGTAGTAACAAACTTTTCAGGAATACTTGCTATCAGATCAAAATTAATTTTTACGCTTGATATATCCACAATTTTAGCGCCGCTTTGAACAGCAAGGGCCATTTGCATTTGCTCTTCGCCTATCCAGTCGAGGCGAACCAATACACTTCCCAGCATTACCCCGGTTCTTTTTGCTTCCATGAGCGCCATTTCAAGCTGGTCATTTCCTATAAAACCCATCTCAAGCAAAATATCGCCTATTCGCTTTTTTGCCATGGCTTTATCGGCAGTTTGTGCGGGTGAGGTCGATATACAGATATTTATGCCGCCTTCTTTGCCGGAAAACTTGATGCAGCCTTCAAGAGGAAGATCGGATTTTTCGATATTTATGTTCCCTAAGATTTTAAAACGTGCAATTAATCCCTGTCGGAAATATTTGGGGAAAGTATATTCCTGGCGCATTTCATTATCTGTACGGTAATAGATTTTAACTATATCCTTGTCTGAAACTACATGAATATCGCTTGAATTGAGAACTATACCTTTTTTTATAAGCAAATCAGCAAGTTTAATACTATTGTTTTCGTCCAGAAGCTTATTGGCGGATGCCAAACCAATGATCCTGGCTATTTCTTCGTCAATTTTGGATGCAGTTTTATAGTGCTGATTTATGGCATTTGTAACCCAGACCTTAGGCGCAATATAAAACTCTATCTTGTTACCTGTAATCCGCTCAAGATTGTCCCGGACTATTACATCAAACGGATTGGATGTGGCGACTTTGATTATCTGTCCATCCTGCGCAAAAGGAAATATGCTATGAGTTTTAGCAAAAGATTCCGGAATTTTTTCGATCAAAGCGTAATCAATAACTACGTTCGATATGTCCAAAATATTTGTTCCGCTTAAAACAGATAGAGCCAGTTGCATTTTTTCTTCGCTTACAAATCCCATTTTCAGCAAAACATCTCCCAGCATTTTTCCGGTTCTTGTAGTTTCTGCAAGCGCTGTTTCGAGTTGGCTTTGTTCTATAAGCTCCATTTCCAGTAATATATCGCCAAGCTTTTTCATTTGATAGTGTTCCCGGTTCTTTTAAGGAATCTGATTCTGTTTTTTTTCAATAAATACGGTTAAGATTTGAACACGTTCTTCAACGGATTCTTTTTCTATATTGGACGCCCAGCCGTTATTTTTAAGAAATATAAGATAATATCGGAGTGCTTCATTATAGTTTTCCATTTTGTCATAAAGTACCGCCATGTTGAAAATAAGCCTGTTATTTCCCGGATCTTTTTTCTCAGCCATTTTATAAAAACTCATTGCTTCATCTAATTGCCATAGACTGCTAAAAGCCGCAGCTTTATGAAAATAGATGTCAAACAAGGGCATACCTGAAATATTTTGTGCAGTGTCAAGCAGGGAAATGGCAATTTCCGGTTCGCCTGTTTCTATACGGGCTATGGCCAGATTAATAATAACAAGCGGGTTATTTGGGTCATTTTCATATAAGTCATTAAGAATCGGCAAAGCAGCAGTAGGCTCGCGATGTTCCAGGTATGCACAAGAAAGATTAAACAGTGCATCCCTGTTATGAGGATCTTTATCAAGCACCTGCCGGTACATCATTATAGCTTCTTTGAGCCTTTTTTGCATGTGGTATTGAACAGCTTTTTCATAAAACGGCTTTATAAGTTTTCTGCTTACAGGTTTCTCATTTGGAGAAAATCCGGCTGAAGCTTTCTTTGCAGCGGGTTTATTAAATACGGGTTTCGATGGTAATTTGGGGTTTATAATTTGTTCCGATTTTATTTCTGCTTCTTTCTTAACAGGAGTTTCTACTGTTTTTTCAGGAAGAATAGAAGTTGGTTTTTCCGGCAAATTAGTTATAGTTTCATTTGTTTTCGAGTCTTGCATATGTGAAATATTATTGGACTGAAAAGAATCGGCATCCATAACGTTGGCCTCCTGTTTTTCAATTACAATATCCTGAGGCCGGGGCAGGGGGGAGTTTGGTTTTTTGGGCAAAAACATATTGGCTAAATATGGGATTGCAATGCCTATGGCTATTACAAGACACGCAATTAATCCATAAATCAAATACTTTGTTTTTGATTGAATTTTCTCACTTTTATTAAATAAAGGTGGCGGAGTATTTTGACGCTTATTTTCTTTGTCTTTTTTTCTTAAGGCTGCATTAAGCAGGCTCATCTTTTCCCCCAGTATCTTTTGATGATTGCTTTAATTATCGAAGTACAACTACAGGAGATAAATCGGAAACAGCAATTTTGCCAGCAGCATATTCTGCTCCTTTTCTTGTGACAAAAGCTCCTATAAGCAACCGGTAACCGCCGTTTTCCATTTTCTGGATATAACCGTCATACAGGTTGGCTTTAAGATTATTTATTATTCCTTTCATTGCTTCAGGAGATTTCTCTTCATATACCTGAATTGACCATGGCGCTCTTAGAATCAGTACATCGGCAAGGCCATATTCATTGATATAATTTTGTGCAGCAGCTTTGTTGTCAAAACGTCCGGTAAAATGTCTGTGCCAGATTCCGCTATTACCTAAATCTACTTCCACCCAGTGAGAATCAATGCCTTTATTTCTAAAAAGCGATGCTTCTTCAGACACCCTTTTTGAAAAGCGATGCGAGGCAAGCAGTATGGTATATGAAACTTCTTCGCCTTCTTTTTCTATGAAGCCGGCTTTGTGATTCAATGCTTGCTTTGCAATTGTATTTTTGATTGCGGGAACAGGTATGGAAGCAAGCTTGGCCGTTTTACCCGGTTCGGAATTTTCAGTATTTTCATATATTAAAAATCTTGTATATACGGCAAAAAAGGCAATCACTATTAAAATACCGGCAATTGCATAAAGATAATTTGGTTTTTTGAAAACTAAGTTTCTTTTTTGGACATATTCGGTATTTCCTATTTCCTTAAGAGCTTGTTTGACATGTTGTTTAGTTATTGTGTAATTGTTTGATAAATAGCAGGCAATCAGGGAATAGTCGCAAATTCTGTTGATAAGGCGCGGGATACCCGAAGATGCTTTATAGATTACATCTGTGGCTGAAGAAGTGAAACGGACCTGTCCTTTGTTTCCCGCAATAAAAAGCCTTCTTTCAATATAGCCCGGCATTTCTTCTTTTTTCAGATAATCCAGATTACAGCTTATAGCAATCCTTTGGCGTAACTGTCTTAATTCAGGCTTTGAAATGGTGGCAAGCAGTTCAGGTTGACCTGCAATAACCATTTGAAGCAGTTTTTCCTTATCTGTTTCAAGGTTGGACAGCAAGCGCAAATCTTCCAGCGCTTCTATCGGCATAGTCTGAGCGTCGTCTATAATTATAACAACTGGTTTTGTACGGTCGCTTGCAAGAAGAAAAGAATTCAGGCTGTCCATCAGTTCTTTTTTCCCTGTACGGGCAGAATATGTGACACCTAAATCATCTAAGATTGTGGCCAGGATTTCAATACCTGAAAGTGATGGATTTATTATATAAACCGTCTCAGCATTGCCTTCAAGCCTGTCCAAAACCGATCTGCAAATTGTAGTTTTGCCGGTTCCTACCTCACCGGTTAAAAGAATAAAACCTAAGCGGTTTTTGATGCCGTATATGATTCTTTCAATTACACTCTGGTGGGTGGTGGAAAGAAAAAGAAATCCAGGGTCAGGAGTAATGGAAAAGGGAGCCTCTTGGAACTGAAAATAATCAAGATATATACCTTCACGGTGTATTTGTGCGGTATCGATTTGTTGATTTGACATCTTAATTGTTATCTCATTACCTTTGGCAAGTAAAAGAATTTAGTATGTTTTTTAATGATAGAATAATTCAAAGCAGGCGCAAAGTCAATGGATAACTTGTTTTTCAGAAAATAGATCAAAACGGATGGCAGAAAGAGCAACCTGCCGAATGGGTTATTAATGACTTTTTAAGTGAAGAAGAGCCGGAAATATCCATTTCTATTAAAAACCGTAAAGTGCTCATACGAGCATTGAGATATGAAATAACGGGAGTTGGCGGATATGAAATTCCTGTTTATTTGCTGGATTTGGATCTTGCAGGCAATTATTGCCAGGAAGTTATTCTCGGAATAGGGGGGGTAAGGATACTTCGGGCTATTGGGTACAATGATATTAAGAATTAAGGTATGCGGCCCTCCTATCGCTTGAATTGTTGGATGAAGAAGCAGGAAAGGCCGGTAGCAATTTTGTAAGCGAATCGGATATTAAAGCAGTCAAGACCCAATGTGTTTTCACTACCCATACTCCTGTTCCGGCAGGCCATGATAAATTTTTTTTTGAGCTGTTCAGAAAAGTATTTCAGGATCGGCAGGATTTCTTAGATATGAAAGATTGTTTATGTGTAAAATCTGCCGATCATAATAACGAAATAGGCCCTGAGTCCAAACAGATAATTTCGGATAAGGATTTGCTTACACTATGTTTTGCAAGGAGAATGACCTCTTACAAGAGGGCAGACCTCATATTTAATGATATTGAACGGTTGAAAAATATTTCCGGAAACGCAGGGCCATTGCAATTGGTTTTTGCAGGCAAAGCCCATCCAAGAGATCAGGAGGGTAAGGAAATCATCAAGCGGATTCTGGATATAAAGGAAAAATTGAAAAATGAAATTAAAATCAGCTACCTTCCAAATTATGATATGCGGCATGCAATTGCCCTTAACGGTTCTTTTTTTAATACACAGAGAATGCTTCAGCAATATGTTACAAATGCTTATTTTTTATAATTTCTCAAAAAAAAGTGCAACGCCATTTCCGACGCTGCACTTTTCACTGTGTTAGAGGAGCTTATCTATTTTAACACCTTCTTTTTTTGTGTTGTTTTTAGGGCTGATTACGAAAAACGCCTGAAAAGTCTGTTTGCAACTGACTTCAGCAGGCTATATTGTAAATAAATCCGTCAGTTTATATTGAATATTCTTAAGTTATGAATAAATGCTATAATAAATATAAACAGTTATGACATTTATATCATGTTTGCAAAACTGTAAAGAATACCGACGGTTGTTGAACTGTGTTTTAAGAGTAAATAATATTGAAAATATAATTCAACAACATTATTTATCGTTATTTCAGCAAAAGCAAGCCTGAAGGTATAAATTTTTATTACGATATATCAATAGATTATAGATTGTATTGATATTGCTACAGGCTACAGACTATAGGCTTTGAATCTTGCTTAACCGAAGTGGCAACTATTTCATGAAGATCTCTTTTTTGATTCTATTTAAATACTGTCGGAATACTTTACAATTTTCAAATTTTACATAAAACGCTATAACATCTTAAAACAACAACTAATCTAATCCTGCCAAAACTAACTTTGTCCATATAATGTGTCGGAATTCTTTACAATTATTATAATATAATCAAAGCGCAAGTATGGTCTGACACCGTAACGTTGAATTATAATAATGGGAGTCCTGATGTTATTAATTTCACATCAAGTTACTCAGATATACTTGTTGACCAAGTGAGTTTCTTTGCCTGGGAATCTTATTACTATAAAGACTTT
>JAHITX010000024.1 GCA_018817425.1 Pseudomonadota bacterium | reverse complement strand
GAGATGCAATATAAACAGAGAATAATAAAAAACATGAAAAACCGAGCTAAACAATTTGGCCTGAAACTGGTGGAAGCAGCTGATGTGGCTGGGACTGATATTGCTGTGCCATCAACAATTTAATTTAAAGTTTATTGGGAGGCTTTAATGCAAGCAAAGAATTTTACACTTGGAATTATTGTATCTGTATTAATTATGTTTATATCCTCCACCGCTGTAATCGGAGAAGAAAAGATCCCGGGAGTAAGAGAAATATCCAGCGCTAATGAGCATTATTCCGTTTATGAAAAAGACGGGAAAGAATTAAAGCATGGCCTTTATAAAAAAATGCACGTAAATGGCCAAAAACTTGCGGAAGGACTATATGATAACGGCAAAAAAGATGGTACATGGACTTATTGGGATAACAAGGGCAATACTATAAAAATAGAAAACTATAAAAAAGGGAATCGGCACGGAAAATGGGCCGAATGGTATTATAACGGGAAAAAACTTTTTGAGGCTGAATACAAAAACAACAAACCTGTCGGTACCAAACTCGAATGGCACATGGACGAAAATAAAAAAGCTGAAACAACTTATACACAAACAAAACAAGGTACACTGGCAGAAGCTACCGCCTGGTACAAAGACGGGCAGCAGCAATCAACAACTACTTATTTAAACGGAAAGCAGGATGGTTTGGAAACTCGTTGGTATTTAAATGGTAAGAAACAAAGCGAAATCAACTATTCAAATGGTCAGCGCAACGGCTTATGCGAAACATGGTATGATAACGGGAAGCCAAAATCTGCGGACACCTATGCAAATGGCCGCAAAACTGGAAAATCAACCGAATGGTATGATAATGGCCAGAAAAAAACAGAGGGTGTTTATGCAAACGGAAAAGACGGTCTCTGGTCTTTCTGGAAAAAAACCGGAGAAATACAAAAGCAGGTGAGTTATAAAAAGGGGCGTATGATAGAATAGAAAGAACGTATAAATCCTTAATATTTTGTAAACATAATAACAGGAGTTTATGATGGCAAATAAATTGATACGCTATATGCTTATTCTATCTGGCCTGACTCTGTGCGTTCTGTCTACTGCTCTGGCCCAGGATGTTGTTCCCTCCAAAATTAGATCCGTCACACTCTTTTCCAACCAGGCGCTTATAACAAGGGAAGCAAAAGTACCCGTTCAGAAGGGCCTAAATGAGATCTTTATTGGGGTAGAAGCTTTTAATGTGGATGCAGATTCAGTCTCTGCAAAAGTTTTTGGGAAAGGAGAACTTTACAGCGTTCAGCTAAAAACCATATATCTTGAAAAAGCACCTCAGGAAAACATTAAGGATCTTGAAAAAAAACTAAAAGATCTCAAAGCAGCCCATACAGCTATGACCGATGACATAAATGTTTTAAAAAACAAGGAACGTTTCTTAGAATCGGTCATGGATTTTTCAAAAACTCAGGTTCCTCAGGATATGAAAACCTCTTTTCCAAAAACCGAAGAACTTACAAAAACATTATCCTTTTTAGGGCAAAGCTTTGAAGCTATCCTTAAGAAAAGGCAGGATATTAATGAAAAAATTATTGATGTTGACGAAAAGATTCAAGTTGTTACGAAAGAACTGAACACTCTTGGGTCACGACGTTCAAAAGAAAAAAAGGTTATCGAGATCCTGTTTAATTCTCAAAACACACAAACAGCCAGCATTTCTGCAAGCTATCTTACATATAACGCTTTGTGGCAACCACTGTATAAGGCGTCTGTGCCAACCGATTTGAAATCCGTAAACCTTACTATGTTTGCAAAACTTAACCAGAAAACAGGTGAGGACTGGCAGGATATAAATCTTTCCATATCAAACGCTATCCCCTTAAGAGGGGCAGCTCTTCCGGATACGCCTTCCTGGGTTTTGGATATTTTAAAGCCGAGGCCTCGTGCTATGCGAAAGAGCATTAGTTTATATAGCGATGCTGCTGCGCCAGCAATGCAGGAAGCAAAAAACAAGGAGTCTGTAGACAAGTTTGATTCTGAATCGGTAGAAGCAGCCCAGGAAGCCGATTTTATAAGTGCTAAAACAAATGTAAGCCCGCTGTCATTCGAATATCAGATGCCGAGAGAGCTTACTGTCGAATCAAAAGATAAAACTACTCTTCTGCCGCTTTTCAGCAAAACAATAAAAGGCGAGTTTATGCATTATGCCGTTCCCAAAACATCTCCTTCCGCTTTTCTCATATGCAAAGCAACCACAGATAAAGAACTTTTAAGCGGTTTCATGAATGTTCATCTTGGTCCTCATTTTATTGGGAAAACCTTTCTTGACGCTAAAAACTCCGGGGAAACTTTTGATTTAAATCTTGGTGCTGACAGGGAAGTAAAAATACAGCATATAAAAATAACCGATAATAAAAAAGAAACTTACTTTGGTTCTTTTGAAAGAAACACTATTGTTCGGGAAATGGCATTTAAAATAAAAATTGAAAACTTGAAGGACAAAACGATCTCCGTAAATGTTTTAGATAGTATTCCTGTTTCAAAGACCGATAAAATAAAAATTGAAGATTTGAAGATTTCACCACAACCAACTGAAAATAACTATAAAGACAGACAAGGCGTATTAAGATGGCTTGTTAAGATAGAGCCTAAAGCAAAAAAAGAAATCAACATTTCTTTTGTAGTAAACTATCCTAAAAATACTCCTGTTTCGGGTTTATAAAAGCTATATGAAGGGTGGGTAGTTTTTATAACCCATCCTTCACAATGTTATTAAATATAGTGCGCAAATTCTCAACTCTTCTTGCATTGACCCTAAAATCCGAATATCCTCTTCTTGCTCCTGAGCGTATGTGAATAGTGCCTTCAGCAGAAACCATTCTGCACTCAAGATCATCTTCAAATTTAAATACCATAGAAGTAAATACAGCTCTAAGATAATCCTTACGTTCTTCCTGTATGTTTCCTCCCATACTTGCTATAGATTCTTGAAGAACTTTCCAGGCATTTTCGGCCGAACCCTGAAAGGTAAGCGGTTTTATACGCGAAAATTCGTCTCCTGTTTCGCTTGATACACAATTAGGGCTCTCTGGGCATGGCCTTAATTTTCCATCTGTCATTTGTATCCTTATCGATTTTGAAGCACATGATAAAAAAATTAAAAGCATACTCAATATACAAATTGTCGATATAATTATATATCTTTTATCATAGTTTTTCATTGGTGGAGACTCCTTAACTCATTGCTGTTTGAAACACAGTTATAATTTATGGGGAGCTTCAAGCCCTTTAGTTCTTTAATTATCATTTGTCAATTAGACAATACCCGGCATCCAGGGTAACTGCATTTAGAAATAATGGTTTTGTGCAAACACCCTAACCCGTCATGCCGGACTTGATAAGCCTGACCCGGCCCCACTAATCTTTCTCCAGGTTTTTACCTATAAGCTTATACCTGTAAAAAGCCATTTTAAAACAGGCGGATATTTTGGAAGAAGATTTTAACGACATCCTTCCAAGTAACTTAACTGTAACTATTTGAATTTATGTACTTGCTATTTTCTCTTGTTGTACGGAAATCTGAACGAGTTCAAACCCCAATTCCTGGGCCTTACGTTTCAAGTTTTGTATGACTCGTTTACGATAGCGTTCTTCATAGTAGTCTTGGCCAATATCAACGTAGTCAGTACCGTGCTTTAGCATTGCGTAAACCAGACGGGCCAGTTTATGCGCAGTTGCAGTTATCGCTTTAGGAGCACCCAGGCGGGATCACTGTCTTCGTAAATAGGCTCCAAGAGCACTTTTTGAGTTGAACAGGGTGAAGGCTGCTATGCGGAGAGTTGTGGCAGCACGATTGGCAACTTGTTTGCTTTTGCTGCTGAGTACCATGCTGCCGCTGACCTTGGTACCGGGACACAAACCCAGCCAAGAGGCAAAATGTTTAGCCGACTTCCAGCGGCTCATGCGCCGATTTCAGCAATGATCTTGAGTGCGCTGGGCATCGATTATGGATTCTGTGAGGATGATATCTTTATGAGATTTTGCCGCCTGCCGGTTGAACATGCCGCGTCTTTCTCCGGGCAGATATAAGTGGTCGGCTCCCTGGCTCATTCCCTCCACTCTGCGGCCGCATATGCCGGAAGGGTTGCCGTCAGAGTCATAAACCGGGAACGTAACGTAGCTGTAAAAGTGCTCCATACCCCGGTTATTCAATATCCCTATTTCTTTTAACTGCTCTTTTACTTCTTCGGGCAGAACATTTAACAGACTCCCGTTTGCAAAGCCGGTTTTGTAATCCGCAAACAAAGCATTATCCGTTATCCCTCTTTTGTTCAGATAATCCCTTGCTCTAAGGTCTATACTCAATTGAGTGTAGCAGATGATAGGCAAGAATCGATATGAATATATGCCCATCTACCTGACCTTCTATTTGATGAAAATTCGGACGTAAACCTAAATGAGATTTTAAATCCCTGAAGGCGTTTTCTACTCTTGTCAACGTCATATACAAATGTCATATTTCATCCTGATCCAAATCTAATCGATTGAGCCACTTTCAAAACGTTTCAGTTTGGTCAAGCTCAAGGCGGGCGAAAATTTCAACTACAGGAATACATTGAGTATTTCGAGGATAGCGCTAATGCTTCACTTCGTGCGAAATTTGAGCCCAACGCAGAGATCGGCCAAAATGGGGCGTTTTGAAACTGGCTCATTTGTTAAAACGGTCATTGATTAGCTCACCGATTAATTTAACAGCTCTTTTCACACTATCTTCTTTTTTAATTTCCTTCCCAATTTCATTTGCTTTTTCTTTCATGTGAGGTGAATTGAGAACGTATTTAACTTTATTTGCAAGTTTTTTAGGAGTTAATTTTTTGAAAGGTATTGCCTCAGGCGCTATCCCTATTCTCTTAAGCTCTGTCCCCCAAAAAGCCTGGTCTACCATAAAAGAAACAACTATAGACGGTACTCCTGAAAGTGTAGCTGACTGAGTTGTCCCTGCACCGCCGTGATGTACTATAGCTGAACAATATGGAAATACTTTTAGATGATTAACAGGAGGTGTATAATAAGTTTTACTATCTGATTTATATAAATCCTGCTCTGACTCGTCTATTTGTAAAATTATTCTGCAATTTGCCAGTTTTGCTGTTTCTTTAAACAGTTCATATATTATTTTCCGGTCTTCGCTTTTTAAAGGCATCATACTGCCAAAATTCATATATACAGGAGGTTCTCCGGTATTTAAAAATTGCTTTAAGCTGTAAGGTAATTTTTCATTATCAGAATTTTGGGGCAAATTTAAAAAACCGCAAACCTGATGATTTTGTCCCCAATCTTTCTGCTTTTTACAAAAAACCGGACTTACTCCTATTAAATTCATAAGCTTGGATGGCCATACATCCAGCATGATATCTTTTGCTTCCGGTAAAGCATTTTCCTTTCTTAAATTATTTACTCTTGGTAAATGTGATTTGTTCATAAAATAACGACCAAGTTTCCACAATAAAGGAGAGGCCCATTTACCAATATCAGGGGCGCAAGCCGGGGGATTATACTTAGAAGGAATAGTATTATGAGTCAGAGTAACAGATATATTCGGAACTTTAAATTTTTCTGCTGCAATATGTACCGGATAATGTCCAAAATGTCCGATTATTAAATCGTACTTTTTACATAGATCAATACCTGCGGAAAACATTTCATTTTGAACAGGGTAAAAAAATATTCCATAAGGATTGCGAATTGTTTTAACGGATCAGATGCTTTTATAGCTGAATTTACAATATTATTTGCTTCTTCCAAATCATTAACAACTGGTGAGGCAACATACTGCAACTCAAAATCGAATTTTTCGGCGATTTCGCTATATTTACTTACTTCAGAAAGTATTGTTGCAACAAGTTTGACTTTATGGCCTGCATTGCTCAATCCTACAGCTAAAGCCATAAATGGTCTGAAATCGCCTTCACTTCCCCATGTTTGTATCCCGATTTGCATTTTTGCCTCGCTATTTTGTAATATCCATTTTTATTGTAACTGCGTTGTCGGACGATTAGGTTGGACATTGGCTTATAGTCATTATGATCCTATGTTTCTTATTCTTTTCTTTTGCCAGATATGGCATTAATCCGATGAACGGCTATAGACAAATACTGGGTTTCAATATGCCTGATTATTTTGGAAAAGCTTTCCCGGATGCAAGTATAGATAGATAGATTATTGTTATTTTCAATCACCCGTTAGTATGATTTTTAGGGTGATTTTAAGCACAGTTAAGTGAGATTTCTGATTTGTAGCAATTATCATGAATCTGTTCCGATTGGTACAAACCACAATAATAATATTGTTCCGGCAATTGTTGTTGCAGACACGCAAAGGGAGAAATTGTATTGGCCTACAACATTATAGGCTGTTCTTGTTGAATTTTTTCGGGCAGTACAAACCGGTCTCTATGCATGACGACATTGGTTTTACTGCTTTCTATGTCGATTTTTAAACATTTCATTTACCGGCAGTTATCAATTCGCCATTTTTATAATTATAAACTTTGATAACCGTGCCGGTTTTACTATAGCGTTTGGTGGGGCCATCAAGAACATCATTTTTATAACTTTCTTCCAGCCAGAGATTGCCATAAACATCATATTGTTTCTTTATGCCGTTTATCATTCCATTTTCATAATATGTTTGAGTTTTCAGCCTTCCGTTTTTATAAAAAAATTTTTCATAGCCGTTTTTATGGCAATTTTTGTAATTGATTTCTTCTCTTAATTTCCCGTTTGGAAAATATAAACGTATCTCACCATCATATTCTCCTTGCCTGTAATTTTCCTGGGCTTTGATTGTGCCGTCTATATAATATGAAACCAATAGCCCTTCCTTTTTACCGTTTTTATAGGCTCCTTTTGCTTTTGTGGCTCCATCGTCAAAATAAGAAAGAAACGGCCCTTCTTCTTTCCCGTTTACATAGGTTATGGTATCTTTTATTCTTCCGTCTTTGAAATAAATTGTTTTTTCACCTTCTCTTTTTCCATTTTTATAAAAAAGTACTTCATCAATTTTTCCAGTGCATTCAAAATATTGCTCGGTCTTACCCTCTAACAATCCCATTATATAATTATACTTGCCTATTATATTGCCGTTTTCACAATAACGTGCTAATATTCCATTCAATATACCGTTTCTGTAATGCTGTTCTCTGGATAGCATACCATTTTCATAATAATCTTTAACAAGGCCATCCACTTTGTTCATATTGAAATTGCCCTCGGTCTTTAACCGGCCGCTTTCGTAGTAATACTTAAAATAACCATGCCGGTACTCTTTTGCTAAATTATAATACCAGCTCATCTCTTCCATGAGTATCTTCTCATCTCGGTCATAATACGTTTTAACGACCGAGGTACATGACAACAAGGACATTAATAGAACTAATGCAATAGCATGCTTTATCATGATGATGGCTCCTCCATACATATTTTGGCTTTTAGCGCCAGATATTTTTTCCTCAATTCATCGCTACCCAGATCGGGATGAAGTACCATTGTAATATTTAATACCTCGCAGGCTTTGGAGTGGTTACCCAGTTTGGCCAGGGCATATGCGGTTTTGTATCTGGACTCGAACCAGTGGTAAGTTCCGGATTTGACACCATCTGACAATTTTCGCCATATTTTAAGAGCTTTTTCCCATTGTTCTCTTTTTTCATATAGAAGCCCCAAATTATAGACAGCATCAGCTGACATTGAATTTCTTATAATGATGTCCTGATACATTGCTTCGGCTTTGTCCAGTTGGTTTTTGTCAGTATATATTCTTGCCATTCCAAGCTGAGCGGTATCACAATATTTTTGATGTTCCAATTTTTTACACGATATTTTATAAAGTGCTCCGTATACTATCAAAGCAAAATCCAAAGAATTAACGGCGCCGGTTTTTATTTCTTCTTGTATTCGGCCTTCATTATAAAAATTTTGTGCAAGATTGCTTAACAATTTATATGCATCAATATCTAAAACCTCTTTTGCGCTAAAATTATTCAGATCCTTTTGCCCGGCCTCAATCATACCAAGGCGTTGATACATATTCATCTTTAGTAAAAGAGCATTTAAAGACAGATTTTTATCTCTGGAAAACCTTTTCTCAAATTCTTTTAGCTTTTTCAAATTATTCTTAATATCTGTTTCAGTCCCATAAAGACTTAAGCCAGTTTGTAAAATAATCATATGGGGTTTTATTTTTTTATAATAATCGGAATGTTTTGCCTTATCTTCGGCTTTTTTGTATTCGGCAAGTAACTCTCTACCTTTTTTATATATCTTTTTTGCTTCATGTGAATTTTGCTGTCCTTTTTTTGCAAGTAAATCCAATTCATCAATATAATATTGTATCGCATAATAGCAGGCTGATGGATAGTTGGGTGAGTCTGGCTTGACCATAGAAAACATATCAGCAGCTTTTTTGTTTTTGCCTGTTTTTTGAAAGTGCTTTCCCATTTTAAATCGCGCTTCGCTCATTTCAGTACAATTGCTGCGACATTTTTTGATATATACTTCTAATGCATCTATATATAAGTTGTATGCCTCCTGGCTTTTTTCTTTACTGTAGTAATTAATTGCCGCAGCATAGTAAAGAGGTACACTTTGAGAAAGAAAAACAGAGCCAGGATATTTTTCATGAAACTGTTTGAGATAGAAAAGGGCATCACCGTATTGTTCTTTCTTGCAGTAAATAGTTGCTGTACGAAACCATACTTCGTCAATACGATGAGACATATATGATGGAGAGTCTTTAAAGATTGGAAGGTAGTATTTTAGTGCCTTGTTATAATCTTTTTTTTCAAACATCATATCTCCAAGAGCCATTGAAGCCACAGGCCCCATCTTTTCATATGATAGGCCTTCGATTTCAGGAGCGTGCATTTTGGCATATCTATAAAGCTCATCTGCGCCGGCAGGGGTATTTGCCACTTGCTTCAGTTTTTCAAAGATTGTGCTATTGGTTTCTTCCGTAATAGATTGTGCTTTTTCTTTTTTCCCCTCAAGAGCAACTAATATCCTGAAGTTAATGGTATCAAGTGCTTTTTTTATCTGTTCTGGGATTTTATCTTTGGCAAAATCTTCTTTAAACTCATCTATGCTTCTTGCCGCTATTTCATAATTTCCGGTTTCATATGCAATCCTGATTTCTTCATAAAGACAGCGAATGTAAAGGGGGTCATCCTTTCCGATCATCTTTTTAACTAATTTCAAGTCCTGTCCGGCTTTGCTATAAATTTTTAGTTTTCCATAGCACAGGGCTCGCCCCAAAAGGCTTCTTGCTATAACATCTTCTTCTTCAAAATCTAAAAAAGCTTTGGAAAAGCCTTTTATTGCATCATTTAATAAAGTGCCAAACATGGGGTCATCATCCTCAAACAAAATACTTATATGATACCCATTCCATCCAATCCAATAACTGGATAAAGAAATCAGAAACTGAGGTTGTTGCCATTTTGACGATTTTATGAATGTGGCCGGATCTTTGAGCGTATCCAAGGTGTTTTCCTGAAAATCCGAAACAATCTTCTCGTTTGAGGTTAGTATCTGCTTTATAATCTTTCTAAGATTTAAAAATACCTCTTTTTCTTGTTGTTTATTATCAACGTTGTTATCAGATGACTTTGTTTGAACGGCTACAAGAGCGCTCATGCATTCACCGGATTTGGTCAGAATATGTTTTTGAAAATCAAAAGACATCTTGTTTTCAGTAAGAGCTTCTTTTTGGTTTTGGGCAATCAACAAAACCGCTTTTTCAATTTCTTCAACGGATTGTAAACCAGACGGATTAATACTATTTAAAGTATCCATTGCATATGCCAAACTGCTATGGATGTAGTAATCACTAAAAAAAATAATAGATAGGAGAAGAAATGATACTTTTTTTAAAGTTGGTATTTTATAATTTTTAAGCATCTTAAGAAGAAACACTAAATACGATATTATTCTTTTTTGATTTAAGACATACATTGTAAACGCCTATTACATGCTTAAAGGGTACATTGTCGCTTGGTTCGAATATAATCAGAATATCTTCGGGAAGCTGATTAAGATAATGCAGCAGGTCGTTATAATTATACACGACCCTTTCCTGGAGATAAATTTTTAATAAATTCTTATCTTTTATCATTTTAACCCGTAATTTGACAGTTTCGTAATCATTAGGTGTTTCAGAGCTTGTTTTGCTGCTGGTCTGAGGAAGTTTGTTTTCCAGAACTCCTTCGGACTTATTAAAATTAATTGTCATTAAAAAAAAGATCATCAGAAGAAATATAACATCAATAAGAGGCGTTATGTTGATAGAATTTGATTTTTGATAATCCTTTTTATTGCCTTTAAGTCTCATGGTTCAATCCTCTTGAAGGGGGTCAGGGCTGTCTTGTAATGTAGTAAATTCTATCTTGTAGATATTGGCAAGAGACAGCTTATGCATGACATGTTTGATCACCTTGTATGGAATATTTTTATCGGCATTAATTACTATGGTAACATCTGGAGGAATATTATTTTTTATCTGATAAATCCGATCCAATTGTTCTATATTGATCTTTGTTCTATCCAGAAAAACTTGATCTTCGGATTTAATTATAAGAGGTATTTTATATCTGTTATCCACCTTACTTACATGGGCTTCATCGGCTTTTGGCAAATCTACATTTCGAATTTGCATTTCCGAAAAATTTATTATTATGATAAAAAAGATGATGATAAGAAATACCACGTCAATCAGTGGGGTTAAATTTACAGCCATTTCGGACCATGGGCGTTTACGATATGCACGCATGTCTTACTCCTTGTCCGGTTGCTTTGTTTTAAATGAAGAAACCATCTGTTCTGCAGCAAGAGCTGCTTCGCCGGTATATTCATCAATACGATTTTTAAAAACTGCATATCCGTAAAGAGACGGTATAGCTACAATCAGACCCATACAGGTAGTAATAAGCGCTTCAAAAATTCCACCCGCAAGTTGTTTGGGTTCAATTGCTCCCGCTACATGGGCTATTTCGTTAAAACAGCGAAGCATGCCGATAACCGTTCCGAGGAGTCCCATCATGGGAGAAATATTTCCGATTACATTCAGATGTTCTATCTTTCGGGCAATAGCACTGGTTAAGGATTCACCCATATCTTCCATTGCCTTTATCATGGATTGATATCCCATATCCGATTCCTTAAGACCTGCAACGGTTATCTTTGCAAAAAACGAAGCGCTTTGCTTATCAAATTTCTTTACTTCATCGAAATTGCGGTCACTGATAATTTTATCAAAAGCTTTAATATCACTGAGTGGCAATATTTTTGATTTTCGGATGGTAAAAAGATAATCTATTATAAGTCCTAAAGACAAGACAGACAGCAATATAATCAAGTAGCCGACGATTCCTCCTTTTTTAATAATATCCAAAAGGCTCATCACGGTAACATGAATATTGTTTCTTGTAGTATTATAATTTTTTGCCGACCTATCAGGTTTTGCCTTGTTCGTTTCTTTTGAGGATTTATTATCAACATTGCCGATTGGTGCCAGAAGGTCACCTATGGCTTCTATGCCTGGGACAGTTTTTTTAGCTTTAGTGTCTTCTGCTCCAGCCGAAAGAGGATTTAAAACAAATGATGTAAGAATAAATGTCATTAGCAAAAAAATGTAAAAGGCATCTTTAAATTTCATGTGAGTTTCTCCCTGTATTTATATTATAAATTACTCATAAATTCATTTAGGTATAATTCCCATCTTGTTCCGAAAATCAAAAGCAGCATATGCCGTATGACTTTTTCTTCATTAGTCAGCCTGGCGCTCTCACCGCCACCGACATGTGCAAAGGTTTCAAAATCATCCATTACTTTTTGTGTGCTGGTAAGATATTCAAAACTTTCTGTTCCAGGATCGGTCATGGACGGCATAATGTAATGTTCCCAATAGTATCTAGTTATTTCTTTCGGTTTCCTTATATCGATAACGGAAACTCTTCCGCCCATATTCTCCTTGAACCTTTTGATCATTTCAACTGCCCGTGACACATCTTCTTCATAAGGAGGCGCATCACCTATCAAAAGAATAAACTTTTTGGATTTTTTGTTCCAATTCATTTCATCTATAGCGACTCTTAGTCCTTCGGCCACAGCTTCTCTTATATCATAACCTCCGGAATTTTGAATTCCGTCCAGAAATTTTTGTTGAGGTTTAATACTGTAAGACAAAGGAAACTTTTCGGTAACATATTCATCTTTTCTGTCCTTGTAGGTTACAAGTCCGATTCTACAGGTGGGAACCAACTTTCTTAATGCTGCTGCAAGATTTCTGATTTTTAGTTTAACTTCATTTAAATAAGCCCACATGCTGTCAGTGGAATCAAAAACAAAGACTACATCAAGGCCTCCTTCACGCATGGACTGAATATGTTTTGCAAAAGATCCTGCCATCATATCATAGCCGGTATCTAAAGGCTTGCCACCTGTTACCGGATTTACCCATTTGTTTTTCATGGCTGCTGCCTGAACGCTGATTATGTCGAGTGCATCATTGGTTTTGGGATCAGGAAGTATTTCAACATTCGGTACGACCGGCTTGTATTCAATTTCAGGTACCGGGTCAAACATATTATCATCGGCATCAAGGTTATCCTCCAAATCCATACCCTGAAACTTAAGCCTGTCGTCTTTTTGGCCTTCACCTATTATTTCAACAGTAATGGGTTCTTCCACAGCAGATCCCTTGCCGAACCATGTCCACTTTACATAATTTGCGTAAATGAGTACTGACATATGAATCAAAAAGGAAATAAGGATTGGTGAAACTGCTATCAGGAAAATATGAAAAGTTGATATTTTTTTAAAAAAGGATTTTATGGATTCTAAAAGTTTCATGATATATCCTTTCTTATAATGTTAGGCTAAATCACACCGTTTTTTGATGTTGGCAGCGATTTGTTGGCATAGCGGGTAATCCCTCCTGGAGAGCAGTACAATTGCCGCCTCCATTTTGTCATAGCCAACCTTAAATGAAAGAAGGAGTCTACTTTCATATATTTGAGAGCTTTTGATATTGTACTACTTTAATATTTATTTCAATCACCCGTTGGTATGATTTTAATGTATTATTTGGAAATTTTTGAGGAAACGTATCTTTTTGAGACTTTTGATACTTAAAAAGCTTTAATATTTTAATTTAACAGCTTTGTATTTTGCGACTGAACAATGGCTTGAAGGCGGCTTTTAACGCCTAGTTTTTTATAAAGGTTCTGGGTATGTGTTTTTACAGTATTGATTGAAATAAAAGACATATCGGCAATCTCCCGGTTTTTATGACCATCCGCCAGCAATTTTAATATCTCAAGCTCTCTTTCAGTCAATCCGTATGTGGTTGTGTCCTTTTCACTAATGTTAGTTAAAGACCGGCTTTTTCCTATTCCTCCACAGGCTGTAAGCAGTGTATTAAAATAAACTGATTGATCGAATTCAGGGCTGTTTTTAGCTATGTCATTTAACACAGGCAGTATCATAATAGAGCAATTTACAAAGGGCCGGATATATCCCTGTGGTTCGGAAAACAAGAGCGCTTTTTTCATTATAGACGTTGCATCTTGTTTCTTACCGTGCATCCATAGCATTCCGGAAAGTATAATATCAATAACAAGGACTAATTCCATCATATCTCTTTTCGCACAACGAATGCGGAGGCTTTTCAGAATATCAATAGCCTGGGGTAGCTTTCCCTTAAATATGTGTGTAATAGCCACAGTCATGGCTTTGAAGAAAAAGTACATGGAAAACTGTTCATCCATATTAAGATTTTCCAGATTTTCCCATTTTAAGGTATAACCTACATCACCCTGAGCAATCGATAAAGATGCGGCCAAAGCGTCCGCAAATTTCGAAAGGTTGGGTTGAGTAATGTTTTTGGAAAAATTTCGCAACTTTTGATTATACTCCATAGCCTCTTTACGATTTTCTTTTGCCATGTAAATCTGTGACAAAAGAAAATATCCATGCATGATAAGTTCAAAGTTTCCCGACATTTCCGCATATCTCAGGCTTATCGAACCATATTCCAAAGCATTATCAAGGTCATTGCGGTTGTAGAAAATTACCGCCATTGGTAAATACAGAAGGTATTTCAAAGGAGTCTCGTATAATTTTTGCCGTTTTAAAAGAATAAAGGAGTCTTTCAGAATTTTTTCCGATTGGTTCAAACATCCCTTAGACCTTAATATAAATGCCGTGATCATTTTCCACATTATTTTGGCCATGTCGAATTCAGAAGGAAAGATATCAGGAAATGCTTTTTCCATCTGCTCTTCAGCAAATTTCAAGTTGCCAAGATAAATTTGATTAAGTGCAATCAGTATTCTGATATAACCGGCAAGGGGTCTGTTTTTTTGAGATATCATTCCAGCTCCCCCAGTCATTTTTTTAATATCGAGATTAAAAGCATCCTGATAATAATGTAAAACGGTTTTCGTATAGACGATCAAATCCTTACACAGAGATTTTTTTGGCTCTTTATAATTTTCTATGGCTTCATTCTGTCTTGTCTCAATATCCGACAAAATATTTTCGATATCTGCCGGCCGCATGTTGCTAATCATATTGGTACATTCAATCAGCCTTAATAAAGGCCTTCTTATAAATACTTCATGGGGCAACTTTGAAAGCCAGCGCATAGCAGGTGCAATTTCATACTTTTCTACAAGTACTTTCAGATAATCTTCCATTAGATCTGCTGTGAATTCAAAATCCCCCGAAGCTACCGCGTAATGAAAAGCATCTTCTATATAATTTTGTTGTGCAAACCACAAAGCAGCTTTTTGTTGTGCCTGTTTAAGTAAGTCGGGTGATGTAAGCCTTACCCATTCGATGATGGCTTCTGAAAATAAATGATGATAGCGATACCATTTTTGATCCTTATCAAGGGGCACAAGAAACATATTCATGCGGTTTAATTCATATAAAATCTTTGCGGCATCCGGCATACTGGTTACAAATTTACATATATCAGCATTAAATCTGTAAAGGACGACAGTATGATATAAAAACATTTTAACTTTTTCTGATTGGACACCTATAACTTCATTCATCATATAATCAATAGCTTCTCTACAAGCTATTTGGAGTGTTTTATCAAAAAATTGCAGGCTCTTTCCTTCTTTAAGCGACAAACCTAGAATATGAAATCCGGCAACCCAACCCCCGGCAAATTGTGTCAAATCCCGGATTTGATTTTCGGACAGATCAAGTGGAATAACCTGTTTGAAAAAATTATTTGCCTCAGTTTCTGAAAATTTCAGGTTATCAGGCGTTATCTCCAGAGTGTCATATTGAAATTTGAACCTGCTGAAAGATTGGGGAAGCTTATGGCGGCTTATTATGACCAGATGCATATTTCGCGGTAAATATTTAATTATATGGCCCAATGCGCGGTGAATCTCGTCATCATTAATCATGTGATAATCATCAAATATCAAATATATTTCATCGGCAAGATTATCAAGGGCATGTAAAATCGGGGGTATAATATCCTTTTCTGAAAACCGGGTCTGGTTATAGAGCAGCGGGCCCATGATCTCTTCAAGCCCGTTATTTGCTCCGATAAGAGTAGTAATGCAGTAACGGAAAAAAACATCAAGATCATTGTCCGTATCGTCTACGGAATACCAGGCGGCAGGTAATTTATCCCGTTTAATCCATTGCCCGGCCAACGAGGTTTTGCCGCATCCGGCAGGACCTGTAATAAGTATTAATTGAGAATTTTTGCCGGCGCAAAGGCGATCTATAAGATGCTTACGATTCAGCAAATTGGATTTAAGCAAGGGCAACTGGGTTTTTGTTGGTATGAGCATTAGACATCCCCTGCAAATTAGAGTGGGCACATCGAACAAACCATTGAACCGGTTACATTTATCAGAGAAAGACAGGCTATCTGGTTTAACCGGTTTATATGCTTAACATAAATCCATGTCAACCTTTTTATGTTTGGCAGGAACCGATAGCCTTAACATGTTATATACAGGCCATTGGCTCATTTGCCAGAAAACAAATGAGCCAGTTTCAAAACGCCCCATTTTGGCCGATCTTAAGCGTTGGGCTCAAATTTCGCACGAAGTGACACGTAGTGAAGCATAAGCGCTAACCTTTAGCGCTATCCTCGAAATACTCCATGTATTCCTGCGGTTGAAATTTTCTCCCGCCTTGAGCTTGACCAAACTGAAACGTTTTGAAAGTGGCTCAACAGTTTTATTATTTAACCAGTGTACCTATAAATTCAATAATATTGTTTGTACCTTTAATATCACCCATTGCCATTATATGGATACCGTCGGCATAATTTATTATCTGCTTGATAAAATCGCAGGTAATTTCAATACCGGATACGCCTTCATTTTCCATGCGGGAAATAACTTCTTCGGGAACATCAATGCCTTCCACATTTTTGTTCATGAACCTTGCCATTTTTACGCTTTTTAAAGGCATCACCCCGATTAATATCGGCTTATTCAGCTTTTTTGCTTTTTCAATAAAACTAATGGCCCGCTTGGCATCATATACGACCTGAGTTTGGAAGAAATCAGCGCCTGATTCAATTTTTTTCGACATTCTTTCTATTTCGCGATCCAAATCTCTGGATGTGGGCATAGCAGTACAAGCGACTTTAAAATCCGTATTGCCTCCGAATTCTTTATCATTAAAATCGACACCGCTGTTCAACTTTTTTATAAGCCCGATGAGCTCAAAAGTATTATAATCATAAACGGCCTTGGAAGGATAAGGCCCGTGTTTTGGCGGATCACCGGTTGTTACCAGAATATTTCGTATACCAAGAGAATGTGCACCAAGCAAATCTGCCTGTGTTCCCAAAAGACTGCGGTCTCTGCATGTAAAATGGGGAATTGCTTCCACACCAAGTTTTGCCTGGATTAAGCTGCCCATGGCAACAGAATTAATACGAAGATTACCCATAGGGCAATCGTGAATATTTATTCCGTCAAGGGCAAGATAATTTTGCGCTTTAGTCAATGAATCTTCTGTCATAACACCGGTGACGGGCCCTAACTCTGTAGTAATAACAAAACTTTTGCCTAATTTTTCAGATAAACTCATAAATACTCCCTTTTAAGATTTTCCTAATCTATAGCAAATTTCTACTGCTAAAGAAAAGATAATGTCTAAGGTTAAATGTTTGGTAATGTTTTTATCATACAATATCTTTACTTCAGAAGAAAATTCTTCATCTCCCTGCCAGTATAAAACAGCCACTGGAATGCGTGGTGTTATATCAAAGCGAAATGCCGCATCCGCCATATTAATCGGGGTGCCGGAAAGCTGCATACAGGTTTTTTTGAATTCTTCTATGTCATTATCGTATAATTCGGAAATTAAATTTGTAGGTATTTCATGAGGGCCGCGAAAAAAAGTAACCCCACCGGGAAGATCTTTTTCCGATATCCATTCATTACTAACTTCAATTTGTTTTGAATTTAAAAGATAGTATATAATAAAAAGATAAAAATATTCATGAGGTTTTTTAATTGTTGTACTTATACATTCAATTTTATATTCATGCGGATATAAGATATATTTATCCCCCCAAACCGATAAAGTATAATGCTTATTTACTTCATCGTATTTACAAAATGCCTTTTGGCAAATATCTTTCGGATTTTTACCGGCAAGCTTAGTAAAATAACTTTTATCGATCCCATTTAACATTTTAAAAAAGCTATCAATAATTAACAGCCTCTTCAATAAAGGAATGAGAATCTGAAGGAGCAAGGTTTACAGGTAAATCAATATGGATAAAAAGTGGGAAATGGTCAGAGGGGTAGCATTTTTCCCATCGCTGTTGAATAATTTTTGCGTCTAAGACCCTTACAGAAGATGGGGCAAAAATATAATCAAACCTGAAACGGAAAAAATGTTTGCGGAACCCATGAAATGTAGCAATATTTCGATTTTTTGGATATCGCACCCGGAAGGTGTCCACTAATGGTACGGGATTTATTGCAGCAACTTTGGTCTTGATTATTAATGGGCTTTTACCTTTTAAATATTGTACAGATGTACTCCTTTCTCTTGAATTAAAATCTCCTGTAAGCATAAACGGATCCGGAAAAGAACGCTCATGAATTCGCTTGACTAATAATATAACACTTTTTTTTCGTGAACGCTGGGAAAGGTGATCTAAATGGGTATTATAAACATAAAAAGCTTTTTGCGATTCTTTTTCAATCAACCGTATCCAAGTGCAGATACGAGGCATTATGTTTCCCCACCCTTTTGACCTCGGGATATCGGGTGTGTCTGACAGCCAAAAGGTACCTTCTTCAGATAGTGCAAATCGAGCATCATCATAAAAAATCGAGTTATGCAATCTTTTGGTGTTGCCTAAATTCCCGATACCGATATTCTCATATCCGGGAAGCATGTCACGGATTTCAGAAATTTGAAAATCTAAGGCTTCCTGTAGGCATAAAACATCAAGGCTATATTGATTCAAGATCTCATGCACAAGATTACGGCGATATTTCCAATGATTTCTGCCATCTCTCGCAGTCCCTCGCCGGATATTAAAGCTCATAACTTTCAAGTTCAAACCGGCATCCTGGGCTGGATCAGAAAAAGAATTTGTTTCCGGTTTGGTATTTTCTATCTGTGGATGCACTACAAAAGGCCAGGCAATTGGCCAGCGAGACTTATCGATTGCTTTTTTGACAAATTTAAATGTCATAATTTTATGTTTTTACCTTGAACAACATGTTTTAGGATTTTTAATCATTCCTGTATAAAACATTGTAGCAAATAATAAGCACTATACATAAAAAAACAAGCCTTATAGCGGTGTTCAAAATAATGTTAAGATTTAATTCGTATCTGGTACGCCCGGCTGGAATCGAACCAGCGATCTTCAGCTCCGGAGGCTGACGCCCTATCCACTGGGCTACGGGCGCATAATACTTAAGTAAAGCTAAATTATATATGCTCGAAAGTCAAGTTTGAAAGCATTGCCTTGGCTTCGCCTACTACATACAAAGATCCGGTTATGCATATTACATCTTCGGGTAAAGCTGTTGTGATAGCATAATCAATTGCATTCTTTACTTCGGAAATTATTTTAATATCTTTAACATAATTTTTGGAAACCGCAAGAAGTGTTTCCGGTTCCAATGCCCTGTCTATCTGAGGTTTGGTAAGAATAACCCTGTTTGCAACAGATAGTATGCTTTTTAATATGGACTTATACGGTTTATCATTCAGCATTCCTGTGATAACAGTTATATTCCTGCCTTTATATTCTTTGGATAAAAACTTTTTTAATGTTTGTGCGGCTCCTATATTATGGGCTCCATCAAGAATTACGCATGGAGAAGATGATATAATTTCAAGCCTTCCCGGCCAAATGGTTTGCTTAAGGCCTGCGCGAATGTGTTTTTCAGAAAGATCGATTTTATCTGCAAGCAGCTCACATGCTGCTAAAACAAGAGCGGCATTTTCGATCTGATGATCTCCATGCAGGCTTGTCTGCATATCCGGCCAGACATTTTTAATCCCAAAATATTCAAACGTCCCGTTTCCATTATTTTTGATTTTGAAATTATTCCCAAAAAGGTAGAAAGGAGCTCTTTTTTTAGAAGATATATTTTTTAGAACATTTATTGCGCTTTTTTGCTTTGCTCCTGTTATTACAGGTTTTCCTCTTTTAATTATGCCGCCTTTTTCGCCTGCAATTTGTTCAATTGTATTTCCAAGGTATGTTTTATGTTCAATAGAAATATTGGTGATAATAGTTATCTCGGGCTTTATAATATTTGTTGCATCAAGCCTTCCGCCCATTCCTGTTTCGATAACAGCCCAATCCACCTTTTCTTTACTGAATTCATATAAAGCCATAGCAGTAGAAAACTCAAAAAACGTTGGTTCGCGCAAACCCTTATGAACCTGATTTACCGCATTGTATGATTCAACAACATTTTTATTGGATATGAGCCGATTGTTTATTTTGATTCGTTCATTGAAACTTACAAGATGTGGCGAGGTAAACAGGCCGACTTTAAACCCGGCTTTTTGTAAAATAGCAGACAATGCAGATGCGACAGAGCCTTTCCCGTTTGTTCCTGCAACATGTATGCATGCATAATTGTTTTGGGGATTTTTCAATGCGCCAAGAATATTTTTTATTGTTCCAAGCCCAAGTTTAATCCCGAATCTTCTTAAACTATACATTTGGTTCAGGCAATCATTATAAGCCTTATTTCCCATAGATCTTTTCCCGGCACATTAGGGTTAATACAAAAAGCCCGGCAAAAACAGCTTTCTTGCCGGGCTTTTATTTTAAGATATCTTAACTTTATTTTCTGTATTTACTTCTGGAAATAGCTATTCTTTCTCTTCTTAAAGCTTCGCGCTGTTTGCGCCGCCTGAATTCGCTCGGTTTTTCATAACTCTTTTTTAATTTCAACCGCTTGAAAAGGCCGTCATTTTGAATCTTTTTTTTCAAAATTCGTATGGCTTTTTCAAGGTCGTTATCAAAAACCTTGACTTGGATTTCCTTCAAATTTTCTCGCCCCCTTCTTTACACCAGATGAATTTAGGCTTGTTAATCCTATTTCCGATGTTTTTTTACATATATATTTTGGCAAATTTTCTTTATATGTTCGTAAAAAATCAAATAACTATTTTCCATTTGGCGAGAAAGGGTTTTTCTCTACCGATGATTGAAACAAAACTTATGGATCTTTACGAGTCTTTCTTATTAACTTAATATTTATATCTAAGCAAGAAAAATTATCAACCCAAATGCAGCTTTTTGCAAATATATTTATAAGTCAAAACCATCATGAAAGTTTTGAAAGAAGATCTGCCTGCACCTCTTTTACGCCGGGGGTTCCGTCAAGTATGATGTATTTTAAAGAAGTTGCATTTTTGGCAAGATCTTTAAAATAATATGACGATGCAAGCGTGCCGTTGTTTGAGTCATAATATATATCATGGCGTTTGTTTATTGCAGCTTCATCCTGATCATCGGCTCTTGTCTTAAGACCGCCTCCGCATACACGGCATTTATCACCATTTGGTTTAATTGCATCTATGTATATGTTATTAGGATGATTGTTATCATTTTCGCAAAGCCTGCGACCCATAATCCTGTTTTTTGCTATTTCCCGATCAAGAGTTATTTCAACTACTATATCAAGATTGATACCAGCCTTTTTCAATTCCTCGTCAAGCTTTATTGCCTGGTTTTTATTTCTGGGGAAACCATCTAACAGCCAGCCATTATTACAATCCGGTTGTTTCATTCTGTCAAGTATCATAGGAATCGTAATTTCATCCGGCACCAAATCCCCTTTGTCTATATATGCCTTTGCTTTTGCACCAAGTTCTGTTCCTTTTGAAATATTGTCGCGGAATATAGCACCTGATTCAATATGAGGGGTATTATATTTATCCTTCAAAATGGCTCCCTGGGTTCCCTTACCGCTACCGTTTGGCCCGAAAAACAAAATGTTCATTTAAATTCTCCTTTTCTTATTTCCTGGTGATATTTACACATTTATTAATATGAATGATTTTTCATAAAATCAGAAGTTAAAACAGTCTAAACAGATATTTTGCTTTAAATATAGAAATGATATAATAATGTCAAGTGCAAGAAACGGCGAAAATCTTAATAAACCTTATATAGCCAATTCTGTTTATGTGTTAACATATAAGACAGGCTTATAATCTGTTGCATATTTTTATATCTGCCTGAAATCCGGAAGCAGTTATTTGTAAAATATTGCCTTGGTTATCAATCTATTATAAAATGTGAGACAAAATTATTATCAAATCAATTGCTCAAATAAAAAAGGAGGAAGCTGATGCCATTTAAACAAAATCTCATAAATAAGATCCGAATAGATAAGATGGCAAATAAAGTGCTTAGCTCCATTGGGCCTCCGGATAGCGGGCATAAACTTGATAAGGAAACAATGCGAAGCATTATTTCCATGGTTAATTATCAGAAAAGAAATGAAAGAGACCTGGAATTATTTGTAGAAAATACTGATAATGATATTAAAAAGATCCTCGTTCTTGACAATGCACTGCCCTTATACAATACGACAGTAGATGATGTTGTTTTGCGCAAAAGCCCGACTATTAAGGAAATGATTAGTTTTCGTAATGCCCGCAAAATATTAAACGACTCAGATGTGCTTTTATGTAAAAAAGAAGACAGTGTAATATTTTTTCAAAATGAATATATTGCATTACTTGATCTGTCATTTATCAAATCGGATATACAGGATATTGAAAATGATGGCCGCATTTCTCTTGAAAGAGCATACAGCGACGGAATTGTTGAAACTCTTGGGTTGTTTTCAGAGCTTCTTGGATTTTCCCCGCTGCCGCATAATTTTTTAATTGCTAATCATATTGTAATCGGAGCATCAACTAAAAAGCAAAACGGAGAAACCCGCTTTGGCCCGATAGTTATTTACAGCATGATTCATAATACAATTAAACTGATTGATGAAAAAATAGGAATTCATGAAAAAGAAAAAATCGAACTTATTCACAAAATAGCATCCGGCAAGGAAAAAGCCTCAGAAGAAGGACCGGAAGTGTTTAAATATCTGACAAATATGGTGCTGATAAATAATCAACAATCGCTTTGATTTATTGCTATTATGAAAAATTGATCGGCTTTTGTTTGCAGAAAGGAATTTTTTCTTTTATATGATTGGCTTTTATATAGAAACAACTTAAAACCTGGTTTAAAATCAATCCTGCTTTATGACATACCTATTAAATTACTTCTACCGGCTGGGCTTTTGCCCTTGTCTTTCTCTTTGGCGCCGCCACCTTTTCAGGCAATGATGCCAGAGGCAACTTTTCTTCCGTCTGGATGCCTTTATCCGCTATTTTTTTTAATTGGTTTGTAATAGATTCTAATGCCTTTGCTTTTTTTTCTTCAGCCTCGGCTCTTCTTTCAGCAGCTTCTGCCATCCTTTTTTGGCTGTCTGCAATGCCTTCCATTATCTTGTTAAATGAAGGCAGATGCTCTGATGAAATAGTTTTAATAAAATTGTTTACATCCAGAGTTTCTTTACTTCTTTGCTTATCCTGGCCTGAATATTTTCCATCGTACGGTTTGCGATTTCTGTCAAATCGCTTATTAGTTCTAAGATTATGTAGAAAATCATCTACCATTATTAACCTCCTGAAAAAAATTATTAAAAAACGGGTCTTTTTGTTTTCAATGCCAAATCTGGAAAAACCGCAGTGTGCTATCGAAAGAAAAAGGATTTGCTTATTATTTACGAAAAGCGGATTATGATATTTACATTATAAATACCAATAAATAAAAGTCAAGAACTGGTTTAAAATAATGCAAAAAAAAGCAATTATTCACAGCAATAAAAATCTCTTTGCCCTGGATAATTGTTTCTGCTATGAAACAAAACTTGAGTTAAATATATAAATACAGGAGGGAATGATTGCTATGACTGAAATTATTGACATTAAGGCAAGAGAGATTTTGGATTCCAGAGGAAATCCAACAGTAGAGGTAGATGTATTCGTTGCCTGTGGAGCTATGGGCCGAGCGGCAGTTCCTTCCGGGGCTTCGACCGGAACACGTGAAGCTCTAGAGCTTCGTGATACAAAAGCAAAAAGATTTGGTGGCAAGGGTGTTACAACTGCTGTTAAAAATGTACTTACCACAATTGCTCCTGCAATCCGAGGCATGGATGCAGCAGATCAGACGGCGCTTGATAAGCACATGATCAAACTTGATGGAACTCCCAATAAGTCAAAATTAGGAGCCAATGCAATCCTGGGCGTCTCTATGGCTGCATGCAGAGCTGCAGCCGCTGCTTTAGGCATGCCCCTCTACCGTTATATCGGAGGCGTTAATGCACGATATCTGCCCCTTCCCATGATGAATATAATAAACGGCGGTGCTCATGCCTCAAACAATCTTGATATACAGGAATTTATGATAATTCCCGTTGGTGCAAAAAACATAGCGGAAGCTATTCGCATGGGAGCTGAAACTTTTCACAGCTTAAAAAAAATACTTAAAGACAAAGGCTTAAATACAGGGGTAGGTGATGAAGGCGGGTTTGCGCCTGATCTTTCTTCAAATGAGGAAGCTATTAAAAACATAATGCTTGCAATAGAAGCTGCCGGATACAAGCCAGGTGATGATATTGGAATAGGGCTTGATGCTGCCGCAAGCGAATTCTATAAAAAAGGAAAGTACAATCTGAGCTCTGAAGGCAAACTTCTTTCAGCAAAGCAAATGATAGATTATTATGAAAATTTGATTCATAAATACCCTATCTTCTCGATTGAAGACGGACTTGCAGAACAGGACTGGAAAGGCTGGAGTGCTATGACAGAACGTCTTGAGGCAAGCGTACAGCTTGTTGGTGATGATATATTTGTCACAAATCCTGCTATATTTGCAAAAGGCATAGAACAAGGAATAGCAAATTCCATACTAATAAAGCTTAATCAAATAGGAACCGTAACGGAAACGCTCGATACTATTGAAATGGCCAAACAGGCAGGGTATACAACCGTAATATCCCACAGATCCGGCGAAACGGAAGATGCATTTATAGCTGATCTGGCTGTCGGAATAAACGGAGGCCAGATCAAAACAGGGTCAATGTCAAGAAGCGACAGGGTCGCAAAATACAACCAGCTTGCACGAATTGAAGAAGAGTTGGGAGAAGGAGCGCTTTTTTCCGAAGAAGTACTATAAACAATGATTGAGGATTCAAGTATCCGTACTTCTTGAACCCTCGAATCATTACCCCCTGGAAGCTTTTTAGTTAACAACAAATCAGATACAAGAGGCGCTGATATGGGAAATGATACAAAGTATATTTTTGTTACCGGTGGTGTTCTTTCTTCTCTCGGAAAAGGGCTTGCTTCTGCATCTATAGGAGCTCTTCTGGAAAGTCGAGGACTTTCTGTTACTATTCAAAAACTTGATCCATACATCAACGTTGACCCCGGTACAATGAATCCTTTTCAGCATGGAGAGGTTTTTGTTACTGACGATGGCTCCGAAACCGATCTTGACCTCGGACATTATGAACGCTTTACAACAATCAAGTTGGGGCAGGACAACAACTTTACTACGGGAAAGATTTATTATTCCGTGATATCAAAGGAAAGACGCGGAGATTATCTGGGTGGGACAGTTCAGGTTATACCGCATATAACAGATGAAATTAAAAATGACATAAAACTGGTATCGGATGGGGTAGATGTTGTTATCGTGGAAATAGGCGGCACTATCGGGGATATAGAAAGCCTCCCCTTTCTTGAAGCCATACGTCAATTTAAAGCTGATGTTGGGAAAGAAAACGTTATTTATATCCATCTTACTCTGGTTCCTTATATAGCAACAGCCGGTGAAGTCAAAACCAAGCCTACACAACACAGCGTAAAAGAATTGCGAAGCATTGGAATTCAGCCTGATATACTTCTTTGCAGAACAGACAGATTCCTGTCTAAAGAAATAAAGGCCAAGATAGCACTTTTTTGCAATGTTGGCGTTGATGCCGTAATTACAGCAAAGGATGTTGAATCTATTTATGAAGTTCCACTTATATTTCATAATGAAGGGCTTGATGATAAAATCATAGAACTTTTAAAGATCTGGACAAGGGCACCTCGGCTTGACGCATGGGAAGATCTTGTCAGAAGGGTCAATTCACTTAAACATTCTGTCAAAATTGCTGTTGTAGGAAAATATACCAATCTTACAGAATCTTATAAGAGTTTGAACGAAGCTCTTTACCACGGCGGTTTCTCCAATGATTCCAAAGTAGATCTTTGCTTTGTTGATTCTGAAAATATAAACGCGGACAATTGCAAAGAAGTACTTTCTGATGCGGACGGCATATTAGTTCCGGGCGGATTCGGCTCGCGCGGAATAGAAGGAAAAATCCTGGCGGCCCAATATGCCAGGGTAAATAAGATTCCTTTTTTCGGAATATGTCTTGGGATGCAGCTTGCGGTAGTAGAATTTGCCCGAAATGTTGCACAAATGACATTGGCCAATAGTTCGGAATTTGACGAAAAAACCCCGTTTCCTGTTATATACCTTATGCTCTCATGGTATGATGAAAAAACCAAAACAACACAAACAAGAGATATAACTTCTGAAAAAGGCGGTACAATGAGACTTGGTGCCTATCCGTGTATTTTAAAGGAAGGAACTCTCGCTCAAAAGGCTTATGGCATAGGCGAAATTTCCGAAAGGCATAGGCACAGATATGAATTCAACAATGAGCTTAAACAAAAGCTCGAAGAAAACGGTCTTATTATAAGCGGAACTTCACCAAGCAAAGACCTTGTAGAAATAGTCGAAATCCCGGAACATCCCTGGTTTCTTGGATGCCAGTTTCATCCTGAATTCAAGTCACGTCCCATGAATACTCACCCTCTATTCAAGTCATTTATTGAAGCAGCATTAAAAAAGAAGCTTGCAGCACAATAGGTGTTAAGTATGGCAATCTGCTGCTTTGCCAGGGACATGAATCACTTGAGTTTTGATACGATAAATTCAGCCGTCTTTTCAGCTGATACGCCAAAGAGATCATCTAATTTGATCCAGTTCAGATAATTGTCATCCCAAGGGACGCTGTTTTCCTGAACAATATTTTTTATATGGTCATATTTTCCGCCAAGGGCTTTAATCTTTACAGGAAGAAGCACATTTTCTTTAAACGAAATATTTAACAAAAGAAGGTGTTCTATAACATTGGATCTTTGAGGAGAAGATGATATAACAGGAATTACAATTATGCTGCGATTATCTTTTCTTCCTTTTCCTATATAAACATTGCCGCTTTGGACAATAGTTTTTTTGGAGCCCTTAAGACGAGTATCCGATTCCACCCTTGAGGGGATTGATTTTAAGACACCCTCTTTTTTTTCCACTTGAATAGATGTATCATCAGTCAGTTCTCCAAGCAGATCCAGCTTCCCTATCCTGTAAAGAATATATCCATTAATATTAGATACTATTTCCTGTAGATTTTTTAATACTAATATATTCTTGTTTATAAGCTGAGACGGGTTCAGGCCGTTGTCAGATAACACATCAAACAAAATACCGTAAAGTTTTTCGCTTATACGGCTTGTTCCTACAGTAACTGTTTTAGCCTGATGCTTTATTGCATCTATAGGCCTTATCATAAGGTTTATAGATTCGCCCAAGACTTTAAAAAGGGTATCAAGCATGTTTTTTGCAGTTCCTTTTATCCCGAAATCAATTTCAAAATCGGAAACCGGAAGCTTGCCCGAAAGATACTTGCATAGTAAAATAAGACTTAAAGCTGCATCAAACCCAAGGATTGAAGGAAGCTGCTTTTCAGCTCTTCTTCTCCTGAATTCAGTGTAAAAATAAGCTATTTTCTCTCTGAAGGATTTTTCAAGAATCAGTTCATAGATATCTGTACCCTTTTCAAGCTGCCCATCTATAGTACTCTGCAATTCTTCTCTGAACCTGTATATAAAACTTGAGCCATCGTTTATCGACAAGGCTGCATAATATCCCCAGATATGTCCTGCAAGTGTGTTTAATATAGGCGACAGGTGCTGGCCAACCGCAGGAACATAAAAAACATCTTCAGCATACTGCTCAAATCTTTCCTCTCCCTCATCCGCAATAACAACCGGAGCAGCTTTATGGGCTTTGAATATAGCAGTATCTTTTACTATATCTCCGATTACATTTCCTCTTGTGCCGGCACTGCATATAATAATTAATGGTTCTGATGAAAGGTCTATATGTTTTTTATCTTCCACATAATCTGATGAAATTGTTTTATAACACAATTCACTTAATTTGATTCTTATTTCATCAGCCGAAGCCTTGTTCGGACCGCTGCCGACTGTTGCCCAATAAGTTTTAGTAACAGCAAGCCTTCTTGCTGATTTTTCAATCACTTCTTTCATCGAAAGCACTTTTCTCATGTGCGAAGATATTTCGAGAAGACTTCTGACCTCATCCGATACAAAATTGCCGTTTCTCCTCCCATTAATTTGAGCTATAAAAAGACCAAGAACTGCGCCGGCAACAATTTGGCAGTAAAAAGCTTTTGTTGATGCCACCGACATTTCAATATCTCTGCCGCTGCTGGTATAGATAACACCATCAACTTTAAAAGCTATATCCGAATCTCTTCTGTTTACAATCGCAAGAGTTTTAGCGCCTCTTTTTTTTACCATTTCTACAGCTCGGTTAGTATCCGTTGTTGTTCCGGACTGGCTTATTGCTACAACAAGGGTATCCGACATGCTGTTTGATATCTCTTCGGAATCGAGCATAAATCCGCTAAGTTCCGAAGCTTTATGTGCCCCAATATGAATCTGTGGATCATTTAGGTAGTAATTAAGAATATCTGAACAAGCCAGTGCTGCAACACCGGCTGTTCCCTGGCCTGCAAAAAGAATTCGTCTTATTTTCTTTTCGCTAAAAGCCTTTTTAACAGATTCCGGAAATTCTTTTTCTGAAAGAAAAGCAGAATACTTCTTTCCGTCAGCACTTGTTTTCCAACGGTTTAAAAGAGTTTTTTCAACCGATAAAGGCGATTCCGATATCTCTTTTAAAAAGTAATGGGGATAATTCTGACGGTCTATATCTCTTGAAGTAATGCCGGTATGCTTTAAATCTTTTTCTTCGATACAAACTTGCATTTTATCATAATACATTGCTTTTATACCGGAAATACCGCCACAAGATTCCTGGGATAATATAAAAATTTGCCCTTGTGTGCTTCCGTTATTGCTTTGTACAACTTTATCGCCTTCCATCTTAATATAATTTTGAGTCTCTTCTACGAATCCGTAAACTTCGGATGCAGGCATGTAGCTATCTTTTCCGATTCCTATAAAAAATGCCTGACCGCTTCCCTTATGTGCAAGATAAATTCTTCCAGGGTCAAGATTAGTATGCATTGTTATGGCATGAGATCCCTCAAAATCGTTTACTGCAAGACGAAATGATTCTTCAATATCAAACCCTTTACTCAAATATTTTTCAATCTGATGCGGTATAATCTTGGTATCTGTGGTTATCTCGCTGCCAAAAGAATTGCCGCAACTTTCATATTCTTTTTTTAGTTCAAGATAATTATCGATATCACCGTTTAAGCACACATGAATTATGCCATGTTTCCATGAACCGAATCCGGCTTTGCTTCCATCAACCGGATGACAATTTGCTTCCGTAATAGCACCCACCGAAGCCCAGCGGGTATGAGATGAAACTGTGTGATATTTATTTTTAAAAGAAACGAGTATTTGCAAAATCCGGTCATCTTTAATCTGATTTCGCAAAAAATTTATATTGTCTCCAAGGCTTCCTATCTCTGCTGCTACTTTATAAACAAGAGCCACACTTACAAGAGATTCCCCTGTTTTTTCTTCTGTTTTGCTTTTTGATATCCCGCCATTTAGCAGGATATCGCAGCTTGAACGTTCTTTTAAGCTTTTTGCCAGCTTCTTTTTGGTGATTTCTTTTTCAAATTTATTATATTCCCCGGTATCTAAAACAAACATCAAGGAAATACCGGCTGAATCACGGCCTCTTACTTCAAGCCGGTCCATACTGTTAAACACCGCATTTATATTTTTATAGATGGTAACTGATGAAAAATTGAAATTATTATCCGCAGCGCCTATCAGATTATAGACCTTTGAAACATTGTGTCCGATTTCGTTTGAAAGAATCCAAGAAACATCTTTAAGGTCTTCAATTCGTTTTGATATTGTTTCAACTGCCGAAGGCTCAAGAACTCCCATTTTTGCTGCAAGGATTTTTGATTCCGAATCAATAAGTTTGTTTATTCGTTTTGAAAGCTCAAAAATCTTGTTCTGAATATTTTTGTTTTCAAATATTGCAAAAAAGGATTCATTACTTTTTAATTCCCGAACGTTTGCAAGCAGGGATTCGACCGTATCTTTGCCGCAGAAATAATTTTCATCTAAAGAAAAATTGTTTTTTGTGCAAAGTTCAAATGAACGGGACTCAATTTTTTCTATGCTATTTTCAAGGGAGGCAATATCAATGTTTGCGGTAGATTTTTCACTTTTATTAAAAGAAATAATACATGCAATTCCGCAACATAAAACATTTTTAGGGCATGGGAAAATAATAATAGAAAAATCAGGGGTCTTTGCCGGGTCTTTGCCAAAATAAACATCGGCTAAAAGCAAAGCCGTAATTATTCCAGATGCTTTTTTCATGAAGCCGGAAAACATATAGTAATATTTAGGTTTTATTATTTTATTCTTAAAATATTTAATAAGGTGCATAAATTTATAACTCCTATACACAAAATGATCTCAGAGCCAGTTTCAAAACGCCCCATTTTGGCCGATCTCTGCGTTGGGCTCAAATTTCAATCCTCGAAATACTCTATGTATTCCTTTGGTTGAAATTTTCTCCCGCCTTGAGCTTGACCAAACTGAAACGTTTTGAAAGTGGCTCCTTAGATTAAAAAAAAGCCATAATTATTCAGATACTTTTTTTATCAATAATTTTTAATATCTTATTTATATCTTCAGGTTTGTCCACACCTATGCTTTCATACCTGGTTAAAACAACATGCACAGGAATGTCATTTTCAAGCAGTCTTAGCTGCTCAAGCTTTTCAGCTGCTTCAAGATTACTTGGCCCCAGAGAAACAAATTTTACCAGAGTATTCATCCTGAATGCATATAATCCAATATGGCCATAAAACTCCCCATCCTTACCGTCACGATAACATGGAATTGCCATACGCGAAAAATACAAGGCGTTTCCTGTTTTTGAAAACACCACTTTTACCTGATTAATATTTCCGGCTTCATTATTTTGGATCTTTCTTGCAAGAGTTGAAACAAGTATTTTGGGGGATGCAAAAGGTTTTACTATTTGTGTAAGCATATCAGGGTTAAGAAGCGGCTCATCTCCTTGAATATTCACAATTATGGAATTATCGGGAAAATTTAATAATTGTGCGGCTTCCAAAACCCTGTCTGTTCCGCTGGGATGATCTTTTCTGGTTTCAACTACCGGAACATCAAGGGCTTTTGCAGCAGAAACTATGCGCTTGTCATCTGTTGCAAGAACAACCTTTGAAAGTTCCGGGCATTTTCTTGCGTTATTAAATACATGCCAGAACATAGGCTTTCCCGCAATATCGGCAAGAGGCTTTCCCGGAAATCGGGTTGATTCATAACGAGCCGGAATAATACCGTAACATTTATACTTTTTGTCCATTGATATTTTATTTATGAAATTTTATGCGAAAATAGGTTCATTGATTTGCTGTACCTTAACTTCCAATACGTTTGAGCTATCAAATTCATATCTTAAATTAATCAAATAAGCAAGAAAGCCGTCAAACTTTAACTATTGACGGCTTTCTTGCTTATTTTTTTGAATTTACCATGGAGGCACTAAATGTATGATAAACATTTCTCAAATTTTTAATAAATTATTTATCTCTGAAATCGATCAGATTATAGGAAGCAAAAAAAGATGCTTTTATAAAGCTTTATATATAATACATTTGACAGAGTTGTAAAAAGAGTTCTATACAAGAAACGAGAAAAAATTATATCAGTGAATTTATTTAAATAGAGAAAAATATATCCGATTTACAATGAAAGTCCTTTTAGTAAGACCACACGCATATCTGCCAACCTCACGGTGGCTTCAGTCCATGTTGTTGCTTGAACCCTACGCTCAGGAACTTATTGCCGGAGCTATACAGCCCCCACATGATGTAAAAATCTGTGATCTGGCAGTTGAAAAACACCCGATAAAAGCGTTTACACAAGTACTGAAAAAATACCATCCCGACTTTATTGGTTTCGGAGGCTTTTCCGGGCAGTATCAAATCAATCGGAAACTGGCGGGTATATCTAAAGAGATTATGCCTGATGCTTTGACTTGCCTTGGCGGTATCCATGCTTCCAGTTATCCTACAGATTGCAAGGCTCCGGAACTATTTGACCTCATTGTTAGGGGAGACGGAGTTTCAGCCATTAAGGTCATCTTAAAAGCAATGGAAAACGGAAAGCCTGTTCCTGAAAGTGAATGGATTATACCCACAAATTCTCCAAATTTTGACCACCTGGCTTCCCAGACACCGCCGCCGATTCATCCTGATGGTATTAACACCCGTCCTAGGCGTGATCTGATAGATATATCGAACTATTACTGCATCTGCTACGGCGAACCCAAGCAGAAGATGAAAACTCTTTTTCCTAAGATCGCATGTGTAAGAACAAGCGTGGGCTGCCCGAACCGTTGCAGTTTTTGTGTTGTTCACTTTCTTGCGAACGGCAAATACCTCCAGCGCAGCATAGAAGATGTAGTTGATGAGATTGCATCACTTCCTCAGGAATATATTTATTTTGTTGATGATGAAACTTTTATAAATGCCAAGCGAATGACACAGCTTGCCGAAATGCTTATAGAGAGAGGAGTAAAGAAAAAATATCTCTCATGGGCAAGAAGTGATACAATTTGCAGGCATCCGGATCTTTTTGCTTTATGGAAAAAAGCCGGCCTCGAACTTGTTTATGTTGGTTTCGAATCGCTGGAAGAAAAGAATTTGACGGGATACAACAAAAAAGCAACCCCCGATCAAAACAGAAAAGCAAGACAGATACTGCGGGATCTTAATTTAAACATTCATGCCGCATTGATGGTAAATCCTGATTTCGATAAAGAAGATTTTGAAATCCTTCATAAGACGATAGAAGAACTTGCACCTGCTGAATATGCTTTCACAGTTTTATCTCCTCCGCCGGGAACGAAAGCTTTCAATGATGCAAAAGATACTTTTATTTGTGAAGACCCTTGTCTTTATTACGATTGCCTTCACACCATTTTGCCCACTAAACTGCCATTAAAAACATTCTATCGCTATTTTTCAATCCTTTACGGAAAAGGCGCAGCCAGAATTCCACCACGCATAAACAAGGTCAAAGTGCCAATCAAAGATTTTGTAAAATTATTCTGGCAAGGAATCAAGTTTGCCCGTCATCTTCACGGAATGTATCGTGATTATGACAGGAAATACTGGTGATGTCATCTTCTTGATCGATCCAACTGCTAAATTCCTTATACTCGCTATCCAAAAATTTATTTAGATAATATTGAGCTTCCCACCGAACCGATTCCTGGCGTATTGTGGCTTTTAGCAATAATATTATTAAAATTATCAGACTTAATTACTAAATTATATGGGTTTGAAATTATCAATTGATTACCAGATGGGTTTTATTGATATTCATGAATCAATAGCTTGCAGCTTGGCGGCCAGCCACCTTATTATAGCTCTTTTTTTTGTGATATTTGTTGCTGATTACAGTCTCATCCAAACTTTTGATAAGAATCTATAGAAAAGCTTTTGGTTTATTGTTTATTATTGAGTAAAACCGAAAAGTAGGGTTTATTTAATTTTTTTACAAGTGTTTCAAACCTGACTTGTTTGTTTTTTTATCTTTCAGGCAGTTAAATGCTTCCATTGTTTTTTGCTTTGTAGCTTCAATGCTTCCGCTGTTATCAATTACTATTGTGGCATGTTGTTTTTTTTCTTCTATCGGCATCTGTGAATGAATCTTATGCATTGTATCAGTTTCGGAAATTGAGTCTCTTTCCATAAGTCTTTTTAACTGGATTTCTTCAGGTGTATAAACAAGGATCACATCTTCAAACCTTGTATATCAAAAAAATCGCAAATATCAGATTAGCCCGCGGATCAAAACCGCTATGATTAACAGAGCAGCGATTACTATGGCAATACGAGCAGGCTTCACCAGAAAAAGTTCGCGAAATTTAGTCTTAAGTGTCGTGCTGCCTTCGTTAAGGTGCGGGAAAGGTGTATCTTTCGGGATATCACAGTTCAGGAAAGCACATAATGGTTCCCATCCTTCCTTTACGCGAAATACAAGGAGACGATCACCTGATACCGTTTCTTGCACCTTAAGAATATGTCGTTCATAGCCTTCAATAAATGCTTTTCTGTCTCTGGCTGGAGATATAAACTTGTCGCAAAGACTATCCACCAATCGGATAAACCGCCCTAAAGTCGGAATTACATATCCTATGGGACGCAACGGTTTCATCGTTTTAAACAAAGTCATTATGCTTTCATACCAGCGATTCGGGTCCCTGACTGTCAGTACCACTTTGGCATCAGGAAACTCACGGAGAAGATCTGCATAATAAAAACATGCAGGCGCATCAACAGTAGCCTGATAGTCCCGAAAGAGCTTCTTCCAATCCATGGGGCCTTTTTCTTTGACCAGGTCAGTCCATGCTTGTGCGTGACCCTTTTCTCGCGATACATTTTGCATATGGTAACATTGATAGCCGAGCCTGGTAAGCGCAGCCTGCATCGACATAGTTCCAGTTCGTGGGAATCCCGCTCCAATAACTTTCATAGCTATATTTCTCCTATTACCTGAATTTTAAAATAATCTTTTTGTCATTGATAAGATGATTTAAGACTATAACCACATGCGTAATAGCGCGCCCTTTAGTTCTTTAGTTCCTTTCAATTCAAGTCTGACCCTTTTGTTTTTTTATCTTTAAGGCAGTTAAATACTTCTATTGCTTTTTGCTTTGTAACCTCAATACTTTTGCTGTTATCAATTACAGTGGTGGCATGATGTTTTTTCTTCTATCGGCATCTGTGAATAAATCTTATACATTGCACCTGCTTTGGAAATCAAGTCTCTTCCCATAAGCCTTTTTAGTTGGATATTCTCAAGGGTATAAACAAGAATCACATCTTCTAATTTATTATGCATTCCAGCGCGCATTTTGGGACTATGCAGTCTCTTGCTTTAGTCAGTGAAGTAATTTACGGAACTCCAAGCAGGTTTGATGATCCGGCCAGATTTGCTTTCGCACACGGCGGAAATGACGGCGCCCCTTTTTCTGTACCTTTGAAAGTTTATGATGAAAGTATTCGCTTTTTATCCGATGCGGTAAAGAAAGCAAAAATTGGCCAACCATCTGAAGAATTAACACAATTATCGCTATTTCATGAATCAGTTTAGTTTTAAATTTATTGCTTGAATTCAGATCAAGTTCTGCCGGGTGTGCCGGTGTTGCTATATTTTATCGCAAAACAAGCTTGTAAGATTTGACTATCATGGCTGGATGGTATGATTTTTTTACTTTTGCAAGGCCGGGAATGTTCATATCACTTTCTTTGTTAATAAACTTATAACCGTCAAAAAGAGTTTTTGCGCACAGATTATCAAAATACTGATAAAGCCCTTTTATGTTTGTGAAAGCCTTTTCAAAGTGAAGCACGCCCATCTCATTTGTCAGATATGTAGCAATCCCAAAAGCGCTTATTTCCCCGTCAACTTTAAGATATATGCCTTTTAGATCAAGAATATCAATGTGGTTAAGAGTATTTATTATAGCATTCTTTTCACAGGCCAGATCTTCATTGGGATCAGCATCGCAGTCTCTTTCTATGCACCATTTTTCCAGAAAATCAATGCATTCGGCAGATACCTCTGATTTTATTTCTCCTGTTTCAATGCGGTTGTTTGCGACATATTCTCTTTCAAACTGATGGATGAGGTTTCTTTTCTGAGAATAACGATTGCCTTTAAGCTCCGAAAGATCGGATTTAAGATATACGTAATCAGAATATTCTTTTTGCAAACTTATTTTAAAATAAGCCTCAACTTCTTTTTTACCATATGTATCAATGTAGTTGCCGGGCACAAACCAGTAATTATCAAAACCGCTTTCATTGGCTACCTTGTAGAGTTCTTTTGGAGAATATTCCTTTGAAGGTGATATGGGAAGTATAAGGTGGCGGTGTTCTTTCTCTTCCGTAAATTCAGCTCCTATTATCAAAGCGTCATTTTCGATAATTCCGTACGGCCTGTAATATTCATTACTCCATGCTATAAGCGAAGGAAGAGTATAAACGCAAAGCGTGTACCTTTGATTGATAAAATATTTATTTAATGACGCATAGTCCGTATATGTAATTTCTTTCATATTCATGTCAATATCATCAACATAGGTTGTGAATCAGGCATTTTATTAAATCCAAAGTTAGTATAAAAATTGTGTGAATTCCTTTCAGCAATAAGTGCTATCCATTTAATACCGTCATCTTTTAAACGGTCAACCAATTTTTTTAAAATCTCAGCGCCCACACCTTTCTTCCTGTAAGAATCGACAACAGTAAGATCCTGTATATATGCATCGCTTGCCTTATCGCTTATAGCTCTTCCCATACCAATGATTTCATCTTCTTTGCTTGCAATAACAAAGCAATGACTGCCTGCTATAACCTGCCGTACATGCGACGGATTATCCGGGATATCATCATCCCACCAATCTGTCAGGCGGTATATGACTGTTATTTGTCGTATCTGATCTGAAGACGGATCAACCAGGAAAGTATATTTATACATTTTTTTTATTTTAATCTTATGATATGAAAAGTATATTTATACATTTATATTACTAATTTAAAAGGATTGTCAATGATTGAATTAAATCAATCACTTCTTGTAGGAAAAGGATTGCATAGGGAATGCTATGTTCATCCCCACCAAAATGATCTGTGTGTTAAAATCCTTTTTACCAATGACGGACTTAAAGAGGTTGCCCGTGAACAGGCATATTACAAACTTCTTCAAAAACGCAATATTGCCTGGGATATATTGCCCAGATTTTACGGTAATATAGAAACAAATCTTGGGCCAGGTGCGGTTTTTGATTTGATTAAAGATTCTGATGGAAAAGCTTCAAAATCTCTTGAATATTACTTAACTTCTATTGAAGAGACTAAACTGAACTACTCCGGTTTGTCAGAAGCATTTCTTAATCTGAAAAACAGTTTGTTCCATAATAAAATCATTACAATGACGATAAAGGCAAAAAATATTGTTTACAAACGAGTTAACAGCGCAGACGGTGCTCTGATAATCATTGACAATATAGGAAATTCTGATTTTATTCCAATCTCAAATTACATTAATTTTCTTGCAGAAAAAAAGATTTTAAGAAAATGGAACCATTTCGAATCATCGTTGCTGGCACACTATCCTGATAATGATTTGCTAAAAAAGATTATAAACAGTCAAAATAGCTAAACAGATTTATCCTTTCGATTTTTTTTGTGCCGTTTAAGAATTTTTGAAATATGCGGGTTAACCTTTTTTTGAACCAGCTCTTTGCTTAAAACCCTTGCATTACAGTATACCATCAAAAAATTATCTATAAGCTTATCTGAAAGCCCGATTTCTATCATATCAACAATAAACCTTCCAAGGTCCTTTAGCATGGATCTGGCTAATTTTGATTTGGCGAAAGAGGCTCCGTCCAGGTCGATAAGCCAAAATTTTCCGCTGTTCTCATTTACAAGAATGTTCACCCATTTTGTGTCGCCATGACAAAATCCATTGCTATGAAGCTTAGACAATACTAGCGCGAAACGGGGTATAGTATTGTTATTTTCTATCCAGTTCGAAAAGTATTTCATATTTTGTGAAAGATCCATAAGACTTTTTGCTTCTGCAATATATTGGCTGTAAAAATAAGTTGTTCTATTCAACAAATCTTTTTTTTCAACTATATAACCAAGCGGCAAAGCAACCGGAATACCAAGCTCTTTAAAAAAGTGGGTCATATTCCACAAATTTAATGCCCGTTCTTTTTTCATCCACGTTTTTACATAAAATAAAAACCCGTTTGATACAAAACGCTTGGCAACAACATCTCCATCCGGTTCCGAAAGCAAATTAATTGTAATATTTTTATCTTGTTTTAGCGTTATACTGCTTGTCTTAAACCACTTATCCGGGTCGGCATCCTGCATAAACTGTTTTGCAACCGGGCTGTCTTTCAAATATTTGCCATAAAACATTTTATTTTTAAATGATTTGCAGTTAGGTGCAATATAAAATTTGATATTACTCCTTAATATACGAAGGGTTTTTCTTGCATAAACTGTTTGCAGTAATTTCTTCTCGTTATTAATAGAAAATTTCGGATAATTTGATTTATAGGCAGTGAAAAGCCGCATTAAATCTGTTCTGCTTAAAAGATTATGTGAGGCAATTGAAAACTGTGTAAGATTTTTTGCAATCTGAGAGTGCGGAATATATCGCCATTTGCGGTTTCTTTCATTGTCAATAAGGCTGAATCTAAAATTATTATTTTCTTTTTTGACCAACAGATTATTCTGCCTTAAATCGCCATGAACTATTCCAGCCTGATGAAGTTTTCCTATCAGTGATCCAGCGGCCTTGAGCAATAAACGTTTTTCCTTAACCTTTTCAGGAGAAAGAGGTGGAGAGAAATAATTTAATAGATACAGATAAAAACCTATACCATCAAAACCTTGGGTAATGATAAAAACACTTCTATTATTTTTTCCCCAGCAAAGGATTTTCGGGGTGGGCAAGCCGGCAGAAACCAGAATATCCGACTGTTTACGGGCACGTTTGCTTCGGCTTCCATTTAAAAATGCTTTGATTTCTTCAAAATTATTTCTTTGCAGAAACTCTTTGTAAAAAACTTTCTCATCACCTGTTTTTTCAGCAACCACAGAGTTTTTAGAGCTTGTAACCCATTGCCATCCGGCAGGTAAGCTCCTGTTAGCCAGTATCATCGCCTCATCCTGATAATGGTTCGCATATTCTCCGTGAATGAAAAAGTTTTTGGCTTTCATAACATCCGATCTTATACCATGATCTTTAATATTTATTTTTTTAGTCTTGTTTCAATATTAACAGGCACCGCAATAAGCTTTTGTTCAAGCATAATTTTCTCGGTCTCTTTCCATGCATCTACATCTATTTCGCCGAATACTGTTTTCTCGTTAGGTTTCATTAATTGTCTTGTTATATCAAGCTGCTGACGCATAATATCAGAAGATGTATCCCTGTCAAATTTATGAATAGTATCTATAGTTTTGTCTGAATTTGCAGGATCTAAAGCTTCATTCCAGGCTTTTGTTAAAGCCGAAAGAAATGCCTTAACCGTTTCAGGGCGCTGTTTTAGCATATTTTCCGTTGTTATTACAGAATTTGCGACAAAATGAATTCCGTAATCATCAGGATTAAAAAATGAAACCGGTTCTTTTGCTTTTAAAAGTTTATCCGCAACAATAATTCCTTCCGCATTTCTGTAAACAGGCCAAAGCGCAACCCTTCGTTCATAAAAAGGTGTGTAGTCATACCTTACACTGAATAAATTTACTTCTTCTTCTCTTATGTCATGTTTTGACAAAAGAGCTTTCATAATTGTTTCATCATTTCCGCCAAAAGTAATTCCTATTGTTTTGCCCTTTATATCTTCTATTTTGTCAATCCTATTTTCACCCGACCGGTATATCCATTGAAGCGGATTTAGCTGAAATAGCTGCGCAAGCACAACGATTGGAGATCCTTTTGAAACAGCTCTTATAACCTGATCCGCAGAAGCAACACCAAACTGGGCATGGCCTATTTCAAGTTCTTTTATTGCATCCCGTTCCGGCCCGCCTTCTTTTACTTCAACTTCAAGACCTTCTTTAGCAAAAAAACCGTGAGCATCGGCATAAATATCTCCGGCAACACTTGTGTTAAAGAGCCATTTAAGCCTGTAAGCGACTTTTGTCATATCCTTGTTTTTTTCGGTGCAACCCGAAGGCATGAAAATTGTAATAAGCGTCACCAATAAAACAATAATTCGTAAATTATTCTTCATATTTTGTAACGACTCAGGTTGTTAGGTTCACGGTTCACAGTTGATTGCCTTGAGATCATCATATTTTTTGAGATAGTTAATCCACGAACTACAGCATCTTGTATCTGCTTCTTCAGCCCATAGTCCGTAGCAAATCCAGGTTTCTTTGTCAGTCGATACACTTTACGAGTCAATTCACGTGCCAGTTGCCAAGCTTCAATGTCTTCAAAATGATCAATTTTCATCGCTCTCCAACCTTGAACTGTGAACCTGAGTGGTTACCATATGCCCCCCAGCTTCTTACCAGTATGTTGCCAAGCCATTCTAAAAAAGCCAGATAAAGCGAGGTGAATATTCCTATCAGAAAAAGCGCAATCAGAATTTTGGAAAGATCACTCTGGTATAAAGCTATACGAATACTGTAGCCTATTCCTGAACTTGCTCCGATAAACTCGGCAACTATGGTTCCGACCATTGCAAGGGTTGCACTTCCGGAAATTACTGTTATAAGCTTGTTCATGTTTTCAAAAGCTCTTATCTTTGTCTCAAGCTGCCATCTCATTTTGCCGGAATGCACATAAAAGTGTTCTATGTCTGTAACCGGTTCGGCAAGTACTCCTATAAATGATAGAAGCAAAGGGAAATAGCATATCATGGCTGCAATCAAAAGCCTTGAAGAAAGTCCGTCACCCAGCAGAATAAAAATTATCGGGGCAACAGCAACAATTGGATATGCCTGAATATTAAAAGCTGCGGTTTTAATAAATGACCCTGTCCAGTTAGATAATCTGCTTATTATTCCAACTATGGTTGCCATAATAATAGAAAGCACATGCCCGATTATAGCTACAGATAAAGTATTTAATACATCCGGAATATATCTTAAAAAAACTTTGTGTGCTGTCTCATAAATCTCTACAGGGCTGGGAATAACATAATCGGAAAGATTCAAAACTACTTTTATAAGAAATAAAAAAGCGAGCCCTAAAATATAAACAAGTATAAACTGATATAAGCGTTTATGAAGCACTTACAATCTCCAGCATTGTTTTTTCAAGTTCTTTTCTGTCAATAGATTTTCCCTTAGTATTATCCTGACCTGAAATGGTAGCTGCCTGGGGGCTTTTCTTAAAACTTCTTAACACTATAATGTTTTTGCAAAACATGGAAACTTCGGCAACGCTGTGAGAAATGTAAATAAAGGTTTTTGTAGGATACATATCCTTTATTTTAAAAATGATCTGCTCGCGTGTTGCTTCATCCACATTGGCAAGACTTTCATCCATTATTAAACAGTCAAAATCCTGCAATAGATATCTTGCAAGGTTTATTCTATTGCGCTGGCCGAGAGAAAGGCGTGAAAACCCGGATTCCATAAAAGCCGAAAGACCGAAGGACTCAATAATTTCATCGATTTTGCCTTTATTTTTTTCCGGCGTTATTTTTAAAATATGCTCACCAATGCTTGACCATCCGGGAAGTCTTTCAAGATTATAGGAATAAAATATTTTTTTTGCCCCATTATATTTAATTTTACCTTCAAATCCGCTTAACTGGCCTGCAATCATCCGCGCAAGAGTTGATTTGCCGACTCCGGACAGTCCGAATAATGAATGAAATCCCGATTCTTCGATTTTGCAATTCAAATCAATAAAAACCGGATATTGCGTACCGGGATATTTATAATTTATGTTTTTACATTCAAGCATGTTAAATATTCTTAATTACTTCAGCAAGATAATGTTCAACAGGTGCAAATTCGTCTTTTAATACAGGAATATCACAAGCTATTTTATCTTTCCAATAATGGGCAAGATATCTATTTAGCTCCGGGGCACTGCTTGTTAATGTACCGGCTTTGTCGGATTTAACTGCAATTATTATCAAATTTTGCAATTCTTCCGGCTGCATAGGATGCTGGACAGGAAAAACATAAACATGGGGAAAAACCGATTTAATTGTTACATACGCTGCACGGAAAAATTTGCCCTTATCACCGTTTATGGCTGAATATAGATTTGTGACCATTACGCCATTTTCATTAAGCAAAGCCGATGCTTCCTGCATTGCTTCTTTCGTTGTTAAATGAAAAGGCGGTGAAGCACTTGATTTAAATACATCTATAAAAATCACATCATATTTTGTTGTGGCACGCCTTAAATAAGTTCTTCCATCCTCATGGATGCTTCTTATCCTTGGATCATCTTTAAAATAAAAATATTTTTTTGCAAGTAAAGTAAAGTTCGGGTCTATTTCAATTACATCAATTATATTATCAGGATTTCGCCTTATATAATCTCTTGCAACCGTATATGCGCCACCTCCTATTAGAAGAGCTTTTTGATTTTGAGGGCAAAAGTGTTCTGCCAGGCGGTAAAATTTAAGATAGTCGAAAAAAAGTTCATCAGGTTCTCCAATCACAACGGCCGATTGCCCCCAACTTTTGTCAACACGCAAAAAACGTATTGTTTTGCCTGAATTGGAGTCCTTTATTTCCTCAATTATAACCCGGTTATATTTTGTATCAATATCGGCAACAATGTTTTCCGAACCTTTTGCCTGAAAAAAATATGCTGAAATTAATATGGCTGCAAAAATAATTGCAGGAATTTTTGCAGCCTTAAGCCTATATCCGGACAAAGCCAGCAGATAAACGGCAAAAAGTACTAAGGAAAGAAAAAACAAAATATCGCGGCTTCCGAGAAATGAAATTAAAAAAAATCCTGTAGCAAATGTCCCGATTATACTTCCCACAGTGGATATTGCATAGAGCTTTCCAACTGTTGCGCCCGAATGCTCAATATCTTCCAACCTGAGTCTTATGGCGTAAGGAGAAACTGTACCAAGCAGAATGCTTGCAGGTGCAAAAAGTATAGTCGAAGCTATAACAGCTCCAAGCCTGATATCCTGTACTGATCTGCCGATAATATCAAGAACCGGCGTTTTTATAATGGCTATGATTCCGACAAGTACTGCACACAAAAAAAGAAGAAGTGAAAAAGTCTTGTAGCCAAGCTTTTTATCGGCAAGTCGTCCGCCCCAGTAATAACCTATGCTCAAGCTTGCCAGTATAACTCCTATAAGACTTGTCCAGACATATATGGAAGTTCCGAGATAGGGGGCAACAATTCTCGATCCGACAAGCTCAAGCGCCATCACAACAGCGCCTGTAAGAAAAACAATTATTTCAAGCCGGTATTTATTCATTTGTTATTGCTTCTTCCTCCGGTTAGTTGGGAGAAAGGTGCCCGGGATTCAAGGGTTCAGTTGTTTAAAGCTCTTCTTACAGGATCAGTTTAAATTTACTTAATGTCCTGTTTAACATGGCATTCGCTGCACATTACCGGACCGGCTTTTTCCTGTTCATGGCATCCTTTGCAGCGTTGATGATATTTGTTCACAAGAGGTACGGGATCTTTATCAATAATATGACATTCGGAACACTTCATATCTTCCGATGTTTCATCTTCAACTTTTACTTTGTCTTTATAAAAATGATGGCATGTGCTGCAATCTTCAATATCAGCATTTTCGTTATGTTCATCATGGTTAAAAACCGGATCAGGCCTCATTTTTTTTGTAAATGCAGGGTCCTGAACATATTTTATATCTTCCTGTGAATAGGCAGCTGTATATATAAAGATAATTGACAAAATAATTATCGAAAACAGTCCCCAAAACTTCCTTCTCATAAGTAATACCTCATTATATATTGCGTATTATTCCGGCTTTTCCATAGTTTCATATATAATATCGCCAAGAAATTTCAAATCCATATCAAGCTTGTAGTGATGAATAATGTCTTCAAGTCCTCCGTGACAGTTATGGCATGGAGCGATAATCGTTTGAGCGCCTTTTGCCTTTGCTGCAGCCAATTGCTCTGCTTTAATTTTGTCTCCGTCTATTCGCGCCTTTTTATAAGGAGGGCCGCAGTTTATAACACCGCCGCCTGCACAGCAGCAGTAATTGTGCTCACGGTTCGGATGCATTTCAATCAGTGTTTCACAGGTTGCATTTGTAACAAAACGCCCCATCTCATGAAGGCCTCTTCCGCGAACTGTATTGCAAGGGTCATGGAATGTAACCGGTTTCTCATATTTTTTGATTATGTTAATCTTTTTGTCCCTTATAAGCTGGTAGTAGAATTCAATTGCATGAACTACTTCTATGGGTGACATTTTCCATGCAAGCGCCCTGTTGCCGACGTCATGGACCGAGCGGAAAGCATGGCCGCATTCACCCATTACAATTTTTTTAACTTTCAGTCTTGCAGCAGATTCAAAATGCACTTTTTTTAATCTTGCCATCATTTCAAAATCGCCGGTAAACATACACATGTCGCTGTTATCCCATCCAGGAGTAGCAGGCATCGTCCAGTTAACACCGGCAGCATGCATTATAACTGCCGCCTGATATATAAGCTGTGCGCGAAACTTGGGTTCCGGGCCGATAACGGAATAGAAGATATCGGCGCCCTCTTTATCAATCGGTATCCGCAAATCGGGTATTTCGGCGCGAGCTTCATCTTCCTGCCACATAAGACTGTCTATCCATTCATCGTCTTTAACCCACATCTGGTTTGCCGTAGCTGAATGGCTGTGTGCGGTATCCTGTATATACTGAGGAGTAATTCCCAGTTTGTGGCATATTCTTCTGACAGTTAAAAGCAAGTAGGCAATATCAATTCCAAAAGGGCAATACATTACACAACGTCGGCAGAGATTGCATTCGGTTGAAGCAATTTCAGATGCGCGTTTCATGAACTCGACATCAACCTTACCCTTTTTCTTTAATATTTCCCATACGGTCTGCTTTACCTTGCCAGCCGGGGAATATTTCGGATCTTTATCATGTGAAAGATAATAATGGCATGCCTCACTGCAAAGCCCGCAGTGAGCACAGATATCAACATATGTTTTAAGCCGGGCGCCTCCCTCGGCTTTTAATACACTGTTTATAACCTTTTCTATTTTTTCAGGAGTTAGTTTCGCCGCCCCCCCGACAATTCCTTCATCGGTTATTTCTTTGGCGGCATTAATTACGGTTTCAGACATTATATTGTCTCCTTGGGAAAGAGTCTTGTATAGTTTTACCAGTCTTTTGCATTACGTATTGCTCCAAATTCCGAACCCATATACCCTCTTGAAATCGGGAAAAAAAGCATATGGCTTAAACGGGTAAAAGGTATGGAAACCAGCATGATTTCTCCGGACAGGATGTGTAAGATTCCCATAATATTGTATCCTGCAAACTGGTGATAAGTCCAGAAGCCTGTAATAAAAGGTGCTGCAACCAAAGCAAGTATAATAAAATCGGAAGCAGACGTAAGGTATTTCACCTCCGGCCGGACAATTCTTCTTATGAGAAAATAAACACATGAAGCAATGACAATGACTGTCATAATATCAGCAGTAGTATCTGATATAAACCACCAGCTTATATTCCACGATTGTTTAATAAGAATTATATGAGCAAAAAGAAAAAGAGGAGCAAGAATTATGCAGATATGGAACGCAAACGCAACAGTAGTAAATACAGGTTGTTTTTTCATGCTCTCGCTTCCAAAAGGGGTTAACCAGTGAAAGACAGAACGAAGTGCATGATACGGGCTCATATAATTGTATATAAAAGGATCTTTTTTTCTGGCAAGTAAAGCCATGGAGATAAATCTATAAATACATCCTGCCGCAAATAAAATGAAAGAAGCCCAGACCATAGGGCCGCTGACAAAATTATAAATGTCATGCATAACTTACTTTCCTTTCAACCCTTAATATCGCTAACGGGGATAACACGTCTAAAATATTTATTTTCATTGCTCCCGGATTCTATTGCTCTGATTAAAATCTTTTTTGAGTCAGGACTAAATACCGGATTCCATACTGCTGCAAAATCTTCTTTTAAAGGTTTGCCGTTAACGACTATTGTATAACTGCCGTTTTTTTCAACCTTCGCAGCAACATTATTACTGTCAGGACTGAAAACAGGTTTCCAGGCCATGTCATATTCATCCCAAGTATTTCCATCAACAGCAACCGTCCATTTATTATTGTCTTTCCCAAGACATGCAACTTTTCTTCCATCAGGGCTGAAAACGGCATCCGTAACCATATCGGCAAAGGTTATATCCCAAGTATTTCCATCAACAGAAATAGTCCACCTGCCGAACTGAGGAGCAACAATCGCCGCAATTTTATTTCCATCTTTGCTGTAGATATGGTGCCAGAGTTGTTCGAATTGTTTATTCCATAAAATTTGCCCGTCTTTTGCCAGAAACCATTTTCCGGAAGAACGAACAGGAGCAGAAACGGAAGCATCTTTCGGGCTAAACACCGGTTCCCAAACAGAGGCAAAGCTTTTATCCCAGGCAATTCCATCTATGGCAATTGTGTAATCATAAAGGCTCGTCCTTATTCCTGCAGCAACCTTTTTGCCATCAGGACTAAAAACAACATCCCATACATTTACGAAATTTTTATTCCATACTACTCCGTCAACTACCGCCGCGTAACAACCTTCCTGGAATTTGAATATTTCAGCTTCTTTAAAGGCAACAGTCTGTGCCACAGCACCAACCCTTTTGCCATCATTGCTAACCGCAAGGCCGGTCAAATTTAAAAAAATATTTTCCCAGGGCACATCGTTTACTACGGCAAAATATTTTCCCTCTTTCTGCGCCATATAGATTATGTTTTTTCCATCATCGCCAAAACGGGTATCCCATGCGAAATCGTATTTATCTTCTACGGTTTCCCCGTTTACGGCAAGAGCCCATTCCATGGAATCCGAAACAAAAGCCGTTAGTCTGCCATCCGGCGAATATCTTGGATACCAGATTCTGTCGAAAGCATTTTCCCATGCAACGCCATTTTCGCACATGGTAAAAACCTCATCATCGGGAACCTGAATTACAGCTGCTATTTTTTCACCATCTGAACTTACATAAGGTTCTTCCACCCATTGATATGTATTTTTCCAGTCTGAGATATCAGCAATTAATTTCTTACCGATATCCCAGTCCCAACCGGAAATGTTGTCCATTATTATTTCTCCTTCTGCTACACCATTATAATTTTACATGATGGCTGATCTTTTATTGTATTCTATCAAATGATACAAATCTTTTTTCTAGCTCAAAACCATCCTTATGTAAAGCCCTTTCTAATAAACTGTATATTTTTAACATACACTAATATCAATAGAATCATATATATGTTGCCAATAGAATCTCAATTATGGTATTGATAACTCTACAATATTAGATGATAAAAGAAATTCGTTTAATCTATTGTCAGGTGTTGGTTTCAGGAATCACGTTAAAACATAAAATGGAATTAAACGCTTGAAATTAAATAGTTGCCTGCCTAAAAAAACAAAATGAATAATTAACAAGTTGGATAATATCAAAGAGAACTTTCAGTATAACTTAAATATGGATTTCATAGATTTCTCTCTTTCAAAATCAGGAGTTATGACAACTCGCTTCTGGGGTGCTTATTTTAAGTTGAAAAACGACATCAGAAGCATATTCCCCTATATAAACGCATCCCTGACCGATGCCAGGTTTCATGATCGTCCGGAATACATACAGTTTAATTTTAATGATATTAAATGTAGTCTTTATCCCAAAGAGCTGATAGCTGCATCTTTTTTAAACAAACAGGCAGCCCTTGATTTTTTTAAGCAGTTGATGGATTACATTGATGATCTATATCGCAAACGATATTTTATACAACCCGATTATCGAAGATACCGTCCACCTTCTGTTATCGACATTTTAAAGCTTCTGCCAAAAACTAATTGTAAAAAATGCGGATATGCCACATGTATGGCGTTTGCATCAGCCCTGCGTAATGGAGAAACCAAGCCCGATTATTGTATGGAGTTTGCTGCGCCCATCAACATAAGCAAGGTATATCCGGTTTTTGACGACAAAGGCGATCTTGCTTCTACTATTACAATCGATTTTGATGTGCCGGAAGAATCTTCTCCGGCTTTTCCTGCACACCACATTGAACAAACCGACTATGAAACAAATGGCATACCTGACACGGGAGATGCAATAATAGACGAGAATGGTATCAAAAACGATACCGGTAACAATAGTACCATTGCTGATTTTTTTGATACGGATGAAAAAACGGGCATCCCGCCGTTAAGCCTGCGTGAAATCCAGGTGCTTAAATATATAACCAATGGTTACACAAACCCTGAAATAGCAAAGATTCTGGGCATCAGCCCCCACACCGTAAAAAGTCATGTGGTCCACATTTTTAATAAGATTGGAGTAAATGACCGGACCCAGGCTGCCGTCTGGGCGACACGGTATAACATTATGGATGAAAATTGATAACTCCTCCTTATTCCCTACATTAAGCAAAAATCCCGGCAATTATTCATCCTGCTGTAGTGTCCCATGCCTTTTTTTAAAAAAAATTACACCAAATCCCCCATTTGGGTGATGTAAACAAAGCTTAATTGTGCTTTCATACATCAATGTTTAAATTCCCTTTTTGACCTCAGGCAAATAAATAAGCAGGTTTTGCACAGAATCACACGGCCAACCTGAATTTTTAAATAAAAGGAGATATCAAAAAATGAAACACCCTGAAAATACTATTGAAATATTAAAATTACTTGACAAATCCAACTGCCGGGCATGCGGTTTTGCTACCTGTCTGGTTTTTGCCATTGCAGTGTTTAAAGGTGAAAAAAACCTTGGAGACTGTCCAAAGGTCGATCCGGAAATTGCCAAAGAGTATTGCAGTACCACACCCCCAAAATCCGGTACCTCCACGGAAACTCAGGAAGACGGGATACTCCTGCTTCAAAAGCAAATCAGCGAAATTGATCTGGCTTCGGCTGCAGACCGCACCGGAGGCAGATATATCAAAGGCCAATTGATAATCAAGGTTTTGGGGAAAGACTTTTATGTGAATTCGCAGGGGCAGTTATCTTCAGATATCCATATCAACCAATGGGTTGCAGGTCCTGTGCTTAATTACGTACTAAAAGCACAGGGAGTCTCTCCGGGTGATACATGGGTTCCTTTGCGGGAACTTGAAAGAGGAAAAGAGTGGGATAGTTTTTTTGTAAAACGCTGCGAAGAGCCATTAAAAAAAATTGCAGACAATTATACTGAGTTTTTTAAAGATCTGGTCTATGTTTTCAACGGAAAGCAGGTTCAAAATCATTATCAATCTGATGTTTCGATAGTTTTGCATCCATTGCCCAAAGTCCCTCTTCTGATTTGCTACTGGAAAGCGGAAGAGGGTCTGCCGTCTACCCTGAACCTTTTTTTTGATGTTAACGTAGAAAAAAATCTTCCAATTGAATCAGTATATACTATCGGCACGGGTCTTGCCGTGATGTTCGGAAAGCTTGCTCAAAGGCATGGATAATGATTATTCAGGATGCAAGTATTGAAGACATACAAATTCTGGCAATCCATCACAGAAAAATGTTTGAAGAAATTTGGGAACAAAAAGGTCTCAAAATTGAAATTGCTAAAACCAAGGAACTTGAATCTGCATATGCTGATAAAATCATCAAACAAATTCCGGAAGGAGTTTGTAAGGCCTGGGTTATAAAAAACGATGATGAGATTATTGCCAGTGGAGCCATTACAGTCTTAAGTTTTGTTCCTGTTCCATCCGATTTAAGTCATAACATTGCATACTTGCATAGCATGTACACAGAAAAGAGCCATCGGCAGAATAAATGTGCGCAGATGATAGTTGATAGAGCAATTCAATATTGTAAAAAAAATGGAATCCGTCGGGTTATTCTCAATGCGAGTGATGCTGGTAAGCCAATTTATGAAAAAGCAGGTTTTATATCTTCACCGGAGACAATGAGGCTGTTTATTAAATAAAAAAGCCTCTACTTCTTTATTTGCCAATAGATATCAAGAAATCAAAGAACATAACATCATATAGAGATTGCCAATGTAATCTTAATTAATGTGACAAGGAAACAAGATTATCGTTGCCATCAAATTTAAACGGCTCCCAATCTGAAACCCTTTTTAAATCGGGGTTTGATTCAATTTCTTCTTCAAGAGCTTTTGAAACCTGTATCAGATCAAGGTGTTTGGTATCTCTTATTCTTACAATGCGGCAATCTTGCAATGATTCAAGGCCGAGTGTTTTTGCACAAACCTCAAGGCATTTGCGGTCTGTGCCGAAATGAATCGGGATAGCAGCTTTTTCCGGGGAAATGGCCGCTATGGCATTGGTGTATGTTTTATTCATATCAAGGCTGTTTACAAGGCGGGTAGTAGTTATATCGGCAAGTCCTATTCCATTACCGTTTCCATCAGAACCGGGAGAGAAATCTCTTACAAAAATTCGCTTTGCATGAGGAGAAGTATAAAAATCTCCGACAATATCTCTGTGCCTTCCTGTGATATTGGAATCCATGCCTATGCCGCTTATATCCTTTCCGAAAAAATCAATGATCAGAAGATCAAGAAAATCAAAGGCAATACTTCCCATCATATTTCTTGCCTGTATTAAAAGCTCTTTTTCGCGACTAATAATATTGTGGGGTTGTATCACCTCAATCTTTGAAAGGTTACCATAACCGTCTTCTATAAGAGCGATTCCAAACAAGATATTTAGTTTGTTAATAATATAATCGGCAGTTTCTTCAATAATACCAAAGCCGTGTTGTACAGCAAAATTGTGAAAAGCCGACGCACCTTTTTCTTTTCCAAGCCCTATGGCAAGCATTTTACAAAGCCCGCTTTCAATATCAGCCGTAAATTTTGTATGAGGTTTAATTCTGTTGATTATAACAATATGATTGGCTGAAAGTGCTTTTTTTGAAAAATTGATATCTAAACCACAAGATAGTTTGCCGATGCTATCTGTTTCCATGTCCGGACAAACCGGAATTCCAATTGCGCCTTCACTTATTTTTAGTTTTTCAAGTATATTTTTCTGGCCTTCGGCATTTGCCCCGCCATGACTTCCCATAGCCGGAATTATAAAAGGCTTTAATCCAAGATTTTCAAGAAATCTTGCACAGCTATAAACAACTGAATCTATTTTATCTATTCCCCTGCTGCCCACAGCAACAGCAACAGTTTCTCCCGGTTTGATTTTACCGGAAAAAGATATAGTGGAAAAGGCGGATTCAAGCTCGCTTTTAATATCATTTACAGGTGATTTATACAGCTTCTGTGATACGAGAGCTGTCTCCGGATATATAACAGTGTCTAAAGATAACATTATTTATAGGTGATTATTAATCTGAATGGAAAGTAAGATAACGCTATATTGGAAAAGACAAAAACCCCCTTTTGAATCTGATTAGCAAAAATCAGATCACAAATTGAGCAGATGTAAATTGAAGACACCAATACAAATCAAGACATGCTGCTCAAAAAAAAAGTGTTTGTTTCTCTACAGCTTCTTAAAAAGTCAAGAAGCACAATAACTGCCATGTTGAATATATAAAATTTATTGCAATATTAATACGTATATTTCAGCAAACTCTTCGACAGCCCGATCTTTTTACAAAATTATTACGATTGGAGTATAAAGAATAAAATCAAAGTCCCCCGGCTTTTAAAACGGTATATAAACCGGGGGCTTTAATAATTATGTTTCTTCAATTGTAATTGCGCCTGGTTCACAAACTTCTACACAGCTTTCGCAACCGAGACATTCTTCCGCATTAACCGCTACGGATTTCTCATCTTGGATTTCAAAAACTTCAACCGGGCATACATCAACACATTCAGCACAACCCTGACATTTGTCTTCATCTACGATAGGATTAAAAGCCATTTTATTTTCTCCTTTCTATATTGAACAATAAATAGTTTGCTCAGCTATTTTTTATAGTATTGGGCAAAGTCCATATACCAATTGATAATATGAGTCAAGCCTTCTTCTTCTTTTTTTTGAATAAAAAAAAATAAACGGGGGATAGAATTTATTTGATGTTATATCATAAAGATAAACGGGATTATTCAACAATGCCAATTAATATGCATTTATTAATTTTATCGTCATTTTGTATAACATCAATATCTTTGGCAAGGATATTTTGGAAAAATTCGTACCGGGATTTATTGCTTATCCTGAAAATCTTCAAAGATACGTTTCTTTCGGTCTTATTAACAGCAGGGATATTATTAATATCTTTGCTCACTTTGAAGTTTTTATCCGATAACAAACCTTCTACCTGTTTGGCAAGCATAATTTGCCAGTTATCCATAATATCCGGGACAAAGCATACAGGAATTTTCTGCAAATCAATAACTTTTTCAAAATCAGGATTTGTTTCTATAATAAAATCAATTGTATCTTTGCTTTCTGTAATAAAAAAACACGGTTTTTCCTTATCATTTATTAAAAGATATATCCATGCCTCAAGTCTTTCTTTTATCTTGTATATTTGCGGTTCATGGCCTGTTTTAAAAAAAGCTCCGACACTATTACTGAATATATTTTCATCTTCATCGGTTAAATCTGCTAGAAGCTTTTTCTCCATTTCGCTTACAGAAGCCAGGTTGTTTATTATTGCCTCCTGCTGCTGGTCATATTCCTGAGCTATGCCAAGAAACAATCTTGAATTAAAGAGGAAATCGGTTTTTAATTTCTCTTGGTTCCCACCCATATTTTTTTTAATCTGCGAAGCAAGCTGTGATGGAAATGTTTCATCAAAAAAAGGATGTTTTTCTTCCGTTGCGTTTAAAAAAGCCATATCGCTTTTTTGATGAAGTTCTGCCCATGCTTTGTATTCATTTAAAAGAGCTTTAAGCTTTGCCTCATCCCCTTTGCCGGGAACCCGGATATCAAGAAGACCTTCATCGGAAAGTTTTTGCATGTTTTCAGAAAGGTTCAAAAAACCTGGTTGATAAACGGTTATCTGTTTAAAACAGGCGCGCATATTTGCTGCTTTAGCATCATTGATATATGTAAATGGAAAATAAAGAGGTTTCATTGTAGTCCTTGTTAAAAACTTTTATCTGGTTTTCCGGTCTCTTATTGCAACTCCCATTGATTCCAGTTTTTTGCGGATATCGTCTGCAACATCCCATTTTTTTTCTTTTCTTGCCTTATCACGATCCTCTATAAGACGTTTTACTTCCGGATCAAGAAAGCAGTATCCAAAATCAAAAATATTAAGCACAGAATCAATATCTTTAAATGTGTCCAGAATTTTTTTTGCGCCGGTTTCGTCTATGTTTTTATCTTTAGTAAGAACATTTATCTTTCTTATAACCTTGAATATGGAAGATAGCGCGGCAGATATATTAAGATCATCGTCCATTGCACCCGCAAACCCGCTTTTAATATCATAAAGAAGCTGATCAATTTCAGGATATAGCTCTCCTGTTTTGATATCAAGCAAAGCACGAACACATGTGTCCAGTCTTTTCAGTGATTTCCTTGCATCTTCAAGCCGTTCGCTTGAAAAAACAATGGGCTTTCTGTAGTGAGTTGAAATCAGCCAGAATCTTATTTCTCTGCCCGTATAGCCCATATCTGCAAGATCTGAAACACAAAGCCGCTCTTTTGATTCATCAACCTTTTTCCCGTCAACAAGCACCCTGTCGCAGTGCATCCAGAATTTCGCAAGAGGTTTTCCTGTCAAGGCCTTTGAAATGGCAATTTCATTCTCATGATGCGGAAATATGAGTTCCCTGCTGCTTGTATGAATATCAAAACTTTCGCCAAGGTATTTCATTGCAATTGCAGCGCACTGGATATGCCAGGATGGTCTGACATTCCCCCAGTCTGTTGCAGTATAAATGCCCCGTCTAAGCTCAGAAAGTTTTGCTCTTTTCATAAGGGTAAAATCTCTCGGATTATCCTTTTCATATTCATCAAGATCAACGGTTGCGCCTATTCTTATTTTATTTAAATCAATTCCCGATAATTTCCCATAATCCGAAAATCTGGAGATATCAAAATACAAAGAGCGCAGCTTTTCATATGCATAGCCTTTTTTAACAAGTTTTTCCGCAAGCATAACCATATCATTAATATGTTCACTAGCCCTTGGATAGTTTTCCGCAGGCTTGATTCCAAGAAGTTTGAGATCTTCCTGAAACAGATTAATATACTTTTCGGTGAATTCCGATAGTTCAAGACCCGCTTTTTCAGATCCGTTTATGGTTTTGTCGTCAAGATCCGTTATGTTCATTATATGTTTTACTAAATAGCCTCTGTATTCAAGATAACGGCACAACAGGTCCGAAAACACAAAACGGCGGCACTCTCCCGGATGCATCCTTGCATGTGCGGTCGGCCCGCAGGAATAAACGGATACTTTTCCAGGGTTAATAGGCTCAAAAGGTTCCTTGCTTCTTGTAATGGTATTAAAAAGCAAAAGGTTTATTTTTTCTTTTACTGTAAAAAGTGAAGTGCTTAAATATCTTTCTCCGCTGTCCGGGAATATTACAACTATTGTCCCCTCATCCATTTCAGATGCTTTGTTTTGTGCGATCACCATAGCAGCTCCGCTGCTCATTCCCACAAACAACCCTTCTTCTTTTGCAAGGCGTCTTGCCATTTCAAAAGCTTCTTCATCATCAATATTGACAATATTATCTATTCGCTTTTTGTCATAAATCTCAGGCCGGTATGCTTCCTTCATATTTTTAAGGCCCTGGATTTTATGGCCCAGATATGGTTCTACCGCAATTATTTGTATATCCGGATTATATTCCTTAAGCCTTTGCGAAATTCCCATTACAGTGCCGGTTGTGCCAAGAGTTGCAACAACTGCCGTAACTTTGCCTTCCGTCTGTTTCCAGATTTCTTCCGCTGTAGTGTGATAATGAGCTTTCCAGTTTGCCTCATTATTGAATTGATCGGTCATGAAATAAGCAGCCGGATTTTCCCTGCAAAGACGGTATACTTCTTCAATAGCTCCGTCAGTACCAAGATGTCCTGGAGTAAGAAGGATATCGGCTCCGCGGGCTTTTAATATCTTCTGGCGTTCAATGCTTGCCGATTCCGACATGGTAAGAAGAAGTTTGTAACCCCTAATTGAGCAGACCAACGCAAGGCCGATGCCTGTATTTCCGCTCGTTGCCTCTATTACGGTTTTATCAGGGGTAAGCTCTCCCGTCTTTTCTCCTTCTTCGATCATAAAAAGAGCTGCTCTGTCTTTTATTGAACCACCGGGATTAAAGTATTCAAGCTTGGCAAGAATTTTGACCTTGGGATTCGGGTTTAATTTTTTTATTTCAACAAGAGGGGTGTTGCCTATTGTATCTAAGATAGAATAGCTCATCAAGAAAGTGCCTTTATTATATCTTTTTTAACCTGGTTTTCATCTTTTGTGGCATCTACAATTATAAAACGTTTAGGCTCAATGCGCGCAAGCTCAAGATAGCCTTTTCTGACTTTATCATGAAAATCAAGAGTTTCTTTTTCAAATCTTGTTTCAAATTCAGTCCTTTCCCCTTCATTTATCTGCTTCCATGCCCGTGAAAGCCCGGTTTTGGGGTCAAGATCGAGCAGAATTGTTATATCCGGCTTTAAATCATGTATTATCAGTTTATGCAATTTATCCAGCAAATCCATATCCAATCCGCGTGCATAACCCTGATAGGCCTTAGTTGCATCATAATATCTGTCGCATAAAACTGTTTTACCTGCCGATAAAGCAGGATTTATAATTTTATTCGCGTGTTCAGCCCTATCAGCCAGATATAACAGGAGCTCAGTCGAATGATCCATCCCGTTATTTTCAGGGTCAAGCAAAATAGAACGGATTTTTTGCCCTGTAATTGTACCCCCCGGTTCGCGGGTCATTACGCAAGCCTTTCCTGATTTTTCTAAAAATTCCATGACATGCCGTATCTGAGTTGTTTTCCCTGAGCCTTCGATACCTTCAAACGTAATAAACATTATTTATACCTTGTTAAATTAAGCTGGTTCATTCGCTAATTTCATCTTCTTTGTTTTGCATGTTGTTATTTGCCGTATAAAAATGGCGCCCAAGCAGCCTGTGATAGGATGTCCAGTTTCCTCCGGCATCATCTGAAGAAATATAGTCACGTATACCGCTTATCTTTGAATCAATTTCATCGATATAATTAAGCAAAACCGCATCAATTGTTTTTGGCGGTTCAGGAGAACCGAATTCTCTTGTGCCATGATGACTTACTATCATGTGTCTTAACAGTACTGCAAGAGTCTCAGGAAACTCTTTAATGGTTTTGATTTTCTCATCAAGCATACCAATTCCTATTACTATATGGCTTAAAAGCCTGCCTTCATCCGAATAATCAATACTGTATTTATAAACAAATTCCCTGATTTTTCCGATATCATGAAGAATTGTGCCCACAATAAGAAGATCTCTGTCTATTCCAATATAATGACCTGCGATTTTGTCTGCTAAAAGAGCCATTGAAAGCGTATGTTCTAACAGGCCGCCTGAATATGCATGATGCATTTTTTTTGCAGCAGGAGCTATTTTAAAGTTTTCGACAAACTTGTTGTCAGCCCAGAATGCGTCCAAAAGCGCTTTTAAGTTTTTCTCTTCTATTGAGCCGGAAAGCTTTAGCAAACGTTCAAACATTAAATCGATATTTTGCTTTGTTGAAGGAAGAAAATCGGAGGGCTCAATTGAATCCGAAGATATATTTTCCATATCTTTTATTACAATCTGCAAAGCCCCTTTGTATTCCGATATGCTTCCCTTAACATGAACAAAATCACCCGGATTTTTGTCTGCTGATATTTTATCCACATTATCCCATGCAACGCCCTTAAGCTTTCCTGTTTTGTCTGAAAGAAGCACATTAATATAATCGCTCCCATCTTTTTTTTGTGAAATATTTTTTTCAGACAAAACAAAAATATCATTTACTAATTCTCCTGCCCTTACAGATCCGGCATATTGTTTTTTCATATTTTCCACCATTTATAAGATAGTATTTCGAACAGCAAAATTTGCAATTTACTTATTAATCCATGTCCCATTTCTTGATATCTTCTATCATATTATAATCCGTCATATCACATTTTATCGGAGTTATTGATATATAATTACCGGAAAGTGCCTCTCCATCACTATCGGGGTTATATCCCGAATGATTTGAGCTGACTCCCTGCCAAAAATATGTGCGGTTTCTGGGATCAATTCTTTTTTCGAAAAACTCTGAAAAAACCGATAGGTCCTGCGTGCTGATTTTTATTCCGGCTGTTTTTGCAAAAGGCATATCCGGCAAATTAACATTGAGAAAGGTTCCTTGAGGCAGTTGTTTTTCGACAACTTTTCTTGCAAGTTTTTCAGCAAAAATGGCGGCATTATCCAGATGCGTTGAAGAATATCCCTGTATAGATACTGCAATAGCGCTAATACCACATAAAGCAGCCTCTTTAGCCGCCGAAACAGTTCCCGAATAATTCAGGTTAATGCCTATATTTGCACCCGGATTTATACCGGATATAACTATATCCGGTTTAGAGCCAAGTATTTCAAGAATTCCCAGCTTGACGCAATCTGCCGGCGTACCGTTTACGGCATAACCGGAGAGCCCGCCTTCCAGACTGAATCTGCTTGCGCGAAGAGGTTTATGAAGAGTAATGCTGTGACTTACTGCGCTTCTCTCACGTTCAGGAGCAACCACTGTTACAGAGTGAGACTTTATAAATGTTTTATATAATGCCGCAAGACCTTCGGCATAAATGCCATCATCATTGGTTATAAGCACGTTCATATGTATTTAAACCTGAATTTATTATTTTGTTTTATATCATTGCCCGGTTGGCAAAAAAGATTTGAAGATCAAAAAACCAAAAATCCACTTTCAGTAAATCCAGCTTTTTATATTAGACCAATTTTAATCTTTTTGAAAGAAACTATTTTTTATAAACTGTCTCTTGCTTTTTATAAACCCCTCTTATATTCTATCGGCCATTATTTGTCTCAAACTGGCTGAACTTTCACGCAGATACTGGTTAATTAAAATTAATGATTCGCATTTAAGTATTATTACATGTAATAAAGGAAAGATTTCTTATATACACAATAAACGGATCGGAAATTGTGCTGAAAAAATATAATATTCGCTATTCATATATTCTGTTATTTGTAGTTGCTTTCCTTTTAATAATATCTACAAGAGTTTTTGCATTGGATTCATTTAGCGATCCTTTTAAAAATGATAATCCTAATGAGCCATGGAATATCACTGCCGATGAAATTTATTATGACCGTAATGCTGAAGTATATACCGCCTCCGGAAATGTAATTGTTTTCAAAACAGGCAAAAAGATTTCCGCTGATTTTATTCGTTTTAATCGTACAACATCAACGGCATATGCAAAGAGAAATGTAGTTATGAATCTGGGTCAGGACGTTATCAGGGGTTCCGCCATTGATGTGGATTTAAAGTCTGAAACCGGAGTAATTTATGATGGAAACGTATTTTTGAAAGAAAATAACTATCATATAAGTGGAGATAATATTAAGAAAACAGGTGAAAATACCTATACAGCCGAAAAAGCAACAGTTTCAACCTGTGATGGTGATGTTCCTGCATGGAAAATAACAGGTAAAAAACTTAAAATTACTGTGGAAGGATATGGTTATATAAATCACGCGACATTCTGGACAAAAAAAATGCCGGTTGTTTATGTGCCTTTTGCTGTCTTTCCTGCAAAAAATAAGCGGCAGTCAGGCCTTCTTGCTCCTGAGGCAGCTCAGTCCGAACGCAAAGGTATAGAATATAATCAACCTTATTTTTGGGCCATAAATGAAAATACTGATGCAACTTTTTATTTGCACCATATGAGCCAGCGGGGTGAACAACTAGGGGCTGAATACCGTTATGTTTTAAGCCCTGAATCAAAGGGAACCATAATGTATGATTTCCTTGATGACAAAAAGGTGGATGACGGTACTAAAGCAAGTGAGCAATGGGGATATACCGGTGATACATATTCGCGACCCAATTCCGACAGGTACTGGTTCAGAATGAAAACTGACCAGGCGATGCCTTACGGTTTTAATGCAAAACTGGATTTAGATATTGTAAGCGATCAGGATTATCTTAATGAATTTAAAGATGGCCCCAATGGTTTCAGCTCGACGGAAAGATATTTTAATAGAGATTTTGGAAGAGAGATAGATAATTACGATGATCCTATTAGAGTAAACAGTCTGAATTTTTCTAAAAACTGGTCTTCCTTTTCGCTAAATGCAGAAGCCCGCTGGTATGATAATGTTGTTAACCGCAGAGGGGATGATCCTGACGATACTTTGCAAAAGCTGCCTTTTATAGAGTTTAACGGATCAAAACAGCAATTTATGGAAACACCTTTGTATGCCGATCTTGATTCCGAATATACCAATTTTTACAGACTAGACGGCGTAACGGGCCAACGCATAGATTTATACCCGAGATTCTATCTGCCATATAGATATAACAACTATTTTTCATTTGAGCCGTCAATAGGGTTAAGGCAGACAACGTGGTATATAGATCAGGGTGATAACACAATAAATAAAGATACATATGACAGAGAAATTTATGATGTCAAACTTGATCTTTCCACAGAGGTATTCAGAGTTCTTAAAATTGACACAGAATTTGTGGACAGCATTAAGCATTCCATTAGGCCCCAGATTATTTATGAGTATATTCCGGATAAAGAACAGGTCGGATATCCAAATTTTGACAGCATAGACCGAATTGTGAAAAAGAATCTTATAACCTATTCTTTATTAAACGCATTTACCTCAAAAACTCAAATAAATAAATTCGGAAAATCAGGCGAAAAAAAAGCTGAAAATCCTTCTTATGGGTATAATGAATTTTTGAGGATAAAATTTGAGCAAAGCTATAATATTAATGAAGAAAAAGAAGATGATCCGGTTAATTGGGCAAACCCAAAAAACAAAAGGCCTTTTTCTCCCATATATGGAGAAGTAAAATATACTCCGGTAAAATATTTATCGTTATCGGCAGATGCCAAATGGTCTCCTTATGACAGTAATTTTGTTGACCGGAACATTTCCGGATCATTATCAGATTATCGCGGAGATTCGATTGGCTGGGAATACAGATTTCAGAGGGATTTTGTGGAATCAATATTTTCAACTTTTAATATAAAAATCTTTGAAGGTCTTTTGTTTAAAGCCGAAGATGAGAGGGATATACGCGAAAGCAACAGGATAAGAACCTCTCTGGGATTTCTTTATACTGCCCAATGCTGGTCGCTTGATTTTCTTTATACTGATGAGGAAGATGACCAGAGATTTTCTTTTTTGATCAATTTTACTGGTCTGGGTGGTATGGGCGGATAAATGACAATAATATTAAAACCATCATGGTATGTTATTCATACCAAAAGCAGGTTCGAAAACGTAGTCCTTGAAGGGCTAACAAAAAAATCTGTGGATTCTTTTTTGCCCAAAATTCTGGTGAGGAGCCGCAGGGTTGACAGAAAAGCTATGATAAAAATACCGCTTTTCCCCGGGTATCTTTTTGTAAAATCCAACCTTAGTCCGGAAAGTCAAATTGAAATCGTCAAAACTGTTGGGGTAGTACGGATGATCGGAAGCCGCAGTGGTCCGGTTTCGGTTCCTGATGCAACAATTGAATCGTTAAAAATAATGACAGCCGAAGATGGAAAAATACTTACAGGAACAAAACTTCAAAAAGGAGATAAAGTATTTGTAATAAGAGGTCCTTTTGAAGGTGTTACCGGAACCTTTGACAGGCATGGGAAAATAGGGCGTGTGGTGGTCAATATTGAAGCACTTGGGCAGTTTGCTTCTGTGGAGGTAGATGAAGAGGATGTTGAGATTTTGACATAAAATTATCATAAGTGCTTGACTTATTATAAACATATAATTAAAGTATAAAACATTGGTATATGCTTTAAGATATTTTTCAAGGAGGGAATATGAATAAACTGGAGTTAATTTCGGCCATCAAGGATAAAGCAAACATTTCAAAAGCAGAAGCAGCAAGGGTTGTTCAAATATTTTTTGATTCGATGGCAGATGCCATGGCCAAGGGAGACCGTATTGAAATCAGGGGTTTATGCAGTTTTTATGTAAAAAATTACAAAAGCTATGCAGGCAGAAACCCCAAGACCGGCGAAAAGGTTGTTATAAAGCCTAAAAAGCTTCCATTTTTTAAATCAGGGAAAGAGTTGAAGGAACGGGTAGATGTTAAATAGTGCCTGATCTTGAATTTATTGCTGATCAAAAAGCACCTTCTGTCATTTTAAATACTTTGCTCAGAAAAGGCGCCATCCCGCATGCGCTCCTTTTTCTGGGTATGGAAGGTGTAGGGAAACAGGCAGCTGCAATAAGATTTGCGATGGCATGCAATTGCATTGCAAACAGTGTCGACACACCAGATTTATGTTTAGATGAAGACGGCGTTTTAAAAAATCTTATAAACAAAATTCCGTGTGGTGTTTGCGTATCTTGCAGGAAAATTCTGTCAAAAAGTCACCCTGATATTATCGAGATAAAACCTTCCGGTTCTTTGATCAAGATAGCCCAGGTTCGTGATCTGTGTCATATTCTTGCTCTGAAGCCTTATGAAGCAAAGATCCGTGTAGCTATAATATCGGATGTTCAGGCAATGAATGCGGCAGCGGGAAATGCTATTTTAAAAGTGCTGGAAGAACCGCCCGAAAGTACTGTTCTGATACTGACTGCAACCGAACAATCGGATGTTATTCCTACTATTGCTTCAAGATGCCAGTTTATAAGATTTAATCCTGTTTCTGAAAAGAGGATTGCACAAATGCTGGTTGAAGCAAATGGTATAACCCCCGATAGTGCGGCCATATTCGCAGCTATGGCTAATGGAAGTTTCAAGAGAGCGCTTGATATTGGAAGTGTTGTCGAACTGAAGAAAAGAGATTGGATAATAAATGAAATTGAATCCTTATCTTTAGAAGAAATCGGCAAAGCTATGTTTTTTGCTGAAAAACTGGCCAAAGATAAAGAAGAGTTTTTAAAATATCTTGATATTTTAAAAATATGGTACAGAGATATTATTGTTTTTAAATATCATCCTGAAAAAATAATTTTTTTTGATCTTTTGGATAAAATACAAAATGCATCAGGCCGGCATACAAACGCTGATATTTTTTCAAAGCTTGATGCAATTGAATTGTCACGTAAAAATATTAGGGCAAATGCAAATTTAAGACTCACAGCAGAAACTCTTTTATTACAGGTTGCACAAACTTTATAATAGTGTTTTTGCTTTTTTTATATGGGGGAAATAGTCCTGTTGTTTGGACTTTATATATATGAAAGTTGTAGGCATCAGATTCAAGCCTGCCGGAAAAGTATACGACTTTGAATGCGGCGGTTTTGTACTTAATATTGGAAACCATGTGATTGTTGAAACTGAACAAGGTTTGAGTTTTGGAACCGTGGCGATTACTCCTGCTACTCTGGATAAGCCTCCGGAAAGGCAGCTTAGTAAGGTGATTCGCCTTACAAATGAAAAGGATTACCAGCAAAAAGACAAAAATCAGGAAATTGAACAAAAAGCTCATGCTTTCTGTTTGAAATGCATCAAAGAACTTGATCTTAAAATGAACCTTTTTTCGGTTGAAAGTTCATTTGATACAAGCAAGCTTACTTTTTACTTTACCGCTGAAGGCCGGGTTGATTTCAGGCAGCTTGTAAAAATGCTTGTCAAGAATCTTGAAGTAAGAATTGAAATGCGACAGGTCGGAATCCGGAACCAGGCCAAGATGAGCGGTGGATTAGGAAGGTGCGGCCGTGAAATCTGCTGCTCTCTTTTCATGGATAAATTCGGACCTGTCTCAATAAAAATGGCAAAAGATCAAAGCCTTTCCTTAAATCCAACCAAAATATCCGGCCAGTGCGGCAGGCTTATGTGTTGTCTGACGTTTGAACACGGAATGCCTGCTGATTGTTCCAGTACAGATAAGAATTGCGAGAATGAGAAAAGCAAAGACATTAAAGCGATTCCGGAAGAAGTTTTTGAAAAAGATGAGGAAACCAGATGAATAATACATTTTATATTACAACACCGATTTATTACGTTAATGCAAAACCTCATCTTGGGCATGCTTATACTTCAATTATTGCAGATGTTGTGTGCAGATACAATTCAATGCTGGGCAAGGATACTTTCTTTCTCACAGGAACAGACGAACATGGCGATAAAGTTGTTCGTGCAGCAGAGAAGGAAGATTTAAAACCTAAAGAATATGCAGATAAAATAAGCGGGCTTTTTAAAAATCTGCTGCCTGAACTGAATGTAAATAATAACTATTTTATTCGTACAACCGACCCTTCACATATTAAAACCGTTAAGCAGGTGCTTCAGAAAATCAATGATTCGGGAGATATTTATTATTCCGAATATGAAGGTTTGTATTGTTTCGGGTGCGAACGGTTTTATACGGAAAGAGAACTTGTTAACGGGAAATGTCCTGATCATGAAACTGAACCGGAATCGATTAAGGAATCAAATTATTTTTTTAAAATGAGCCGATATCAGGACTGGCTTATAGACCATATCAAACAAAACCCGGATTTTATACGACCTGAAAGATATAAAAATGAGGTTTTGTCTTTTTTAAAAGAGCCCCTTGAAGATCTTTGTATTTCCCGTCCTAAAACACGTCTTGAATGGGGAATTTCTCTTCCATTTGATGATAATTATGTAACTTATGTTTGGTTTGACGCCCTTCTTAACTATATTACTGCACTGGGTTACCCAGATGGCGATCAATTTAATAAGTACTGGCCCAATGCCCAGCATATTATTGCAAAAGATATTTTAAAACCTCACGGAATATACTGGCCAATAATGCTTAAAGCTGCAGGAATTCCATTATATAAGCATCTTAATGTCCACGGTTACTGGAATGTTGATCAGAGCAAGATGTCAAAAAGCATAGGAAATGTTATTGAACCACTTTCGCTTAAAAACACATATGGTCTGGATGCTTTCAGATATTTTCTTATAAGAGAAATGGTTTTCGGCCTTGATTCAAGTTTCAATGAGGAAGCCCTGGTTTCGCGTATAAACTCTGATCTTGCAAATGATATTGGAAATCTGTTTTCAAGAGTAATCACAATGGTTCACAAATATTTGGGGGGGGTTATACCCGAAATTAGTTCCGAAACCGAAGAGGAAATGCAAGGCGGGCTTAAATTTGATGCGACTTGTGCTTTAAAAGAATATGAAAAAGATATGGAAAGTTTTTCATTCCATAAGGCTTTAATGTCGGTTTGGGAATTTATAAATCAGATGAACAAATATGTTGATACTACTGCGCCATGGGAGCTTGCAAAAAAGCAATCCGAAAAGAAACAGCTTGCATTTGTCATGTATAATCTTCTTGAAGGATTAAGAATTGTATCAGGGCTTATTTATCCAATAATGCCTGATACGGCAAAAACCATGCAGCACCATCTGGGGCAAAATCCGGAAAGTAAATTTTATGACTTAAACCATCTTAAATCATGGAAAGTACTATCACCCGGAACAAGTATACCAAAAGCAATTACCCTTTTCCCAAGAATCGATAAGAAAAAAGAGGACACGGCTGTAAACGAAGCAAAGGCAGAACTTGCTGTTTTGGAAATAAAACCTGAAATAACCATTGATCTGCTTTCTAAAATTGATTTAAGGGTCGCAACCATAATTAAAGCAGAAAAAATTAAAGGCGCAAAAAAAGTACTTAAACTCGAAATAGATCTTGGCAATACCCGAACCATTATATCCGGCATTGCCTTAAGCTACAGCCCGGAAGAATTGGTCGGAAAGCAGGTCATAGTGGTTGCAAATTTAAAACCCGCAAAGATAATGGGGATAGTTTCAAACGGTATGTTGCTTGCAGCAGTAGATGAAAATGGCTGTACAGTTGCAACTCTCGATAAAAATGTAAAACCCGGAACACCTCTCACCTGATTTTTTAAACCCCGCCATCTGATACAGTACTGTATATTAATGTACTATCATCAGCCAGACCTAAAGCCCAAGATTTACTAAGATAGACAATTGCAAAGGGTTACATTATTAGTATGTATACATCTATCAAAAAATCATATAAAGGGAAAAGAGGTAAAATGCAAAATCATTTGAAAATTCGGATAGAATAATATACAAAAGATTTTATTGCCATTTCCCGCATTTTTTTATTTTAAAAGGCATTAATATTTGAGATAAAAACAGTTGCATTGAATTTTTGTTGTTGAAAAAACCAGGAGCAAACAACTTTTAAAACAGGATATGACGAAAAAGGAGGGTAACCATGGGAAAAGGAATGGATAAAAAAAAAGAAGAAAAAAAGAAACCGGCTAAAAGCTCAAAGGAAAAAAAGCAGGAGAAAAAAGAAAAGAAAAAAGATAAATAAAAAAAATGTTGTTTCAGGAGAAAGTTAATTGAGTGATTACAGTGTTAGACCCAAACATATCATAGATGCTCATACCCACATCTTTGAAGAGGAATACCGTGAGAAATATATTGAAGACACCTTTTCCATAGATTTTGCAACCGAGTTGAATTTCAGACGAGGTGCTGACGGCACTTTAGACGACCTTTCAAAATCTGCTGATGAAAATGGCATAGCAAAATATTTTATTCTGCCTGTAGTAAAAGATCCAAGAAAAATTGAACGTATCAATGATTTTTACTACAATGAAAGCAAAAGAGACGAACGGGCCGTATTTTGTGGAAATTTGCACCCGAACCATCCGCGCCTTGATGAAATACTGGCTGATCTTAAATCAAAAAATGCCAGGATGATAAAGCTTCATAGTGTCTTTCAGCGCTTTAATATTACTTCACGCCAGTCTTTAAAGTTTTTCGAAAAAATTTCTGATATGGGTTTTCCCGTAATATTTGACACTTCCAGAGTACCTCCAAAACATCTTACTAATGATGATTTGCCGGAATATTATGCCAATCCCAGCAAATTGCTCAAACTGCATGATATTTTGCCGAATTTAGAGATTATTGCCGCTCACGGCGGGGGCCTTTTTATTTATGATTTTGAGCGCAGGAATTTAATCGACAGCGGTATATATATAGAACTGTCCAGCAGTTACTATAATTGTGACTGGCCGCGAAATGATCATGATGTAAGCCTTGATAATTTTCTATATATGTTAAATAATCATAATCAGGAAAAATTACTTTTTGGTACCGATACCCCCTGGCAGTTTCAGAAATATGAAATTGAAAAATTTGTAAAATTGCATGAAACAGGCAAAATTACAAAAGAGCAGCTTGAAAACATTTTCTGGAAAAACGCCAACAGTCTTTTTGATCTTGGTTTGGAATAAACAAAAAAAGGGGTCAAGGATTCGAGGATTCGAGGATTCCAGGGTTCAAGTGATGGCTTTATAATGCTTTAAGCATTTCACTTGACCCCTTGACTCCTTGGCCCCTCGAACCCTTCTTTCCTAGTATTCCTGCATGGAACCATAGCCATGTTCTCCGTGGATGGACTGGTCAAGCCCTATAGCCTCTAAATCAGCAGCAATCCTGAAGCCAACAGTTTTTTCAACAAGAAAACAAATCACCAGGGTGCCGACTACCGCAAACAATATTGTAGCGCCGATGCCTATCAACTGAATTGAAAGCTGATCCCAGATAGTCCAGACTTTATGGGCGGCAGCAGAAGCGCTTTGCATCCAGCTGTCACGGATAAAAAAGGAAAGCATAATCACTCCCAGACCGCTTCCCACACCGTGTATTCCAAAACAATCCAGACTGTCGTCATATCCTAACTTCACTTTAACGGTAAGAGCATAAAAACATATAACTGATGACAGGGCTCCCAATATAATTGCGCCATATGGCAATACCACGCCTGCAGCAGGAGTTATTGCAACAAGCCCGGCAAGTATGCCTGAAGCAAATCCAAGTGCTGTAGCCTTGCGAAACTTAAAGTATTCTATAATTAGCCAGGTCAGGGCACCGCTTGCGGCCGAAACCTGTGTCATGGTCAGCGCCCTGGCAGTATCCAGACCGCTGTGTACTGTTGAACCGGCATTGAAGCCAAACCAGCCTACCCATAAAAGACCGGCTCCTGTCAAAGTCATTACCAGATTATTAGGGGCCATCGGAGTTTTGGGATAACCAATCCTGGGGCCCAGAAATATCGCTACAACAAGTGCGCTGAATCCTGCGGATACATGAATTACAAGTCCTCCCGCAAGGTCAATAACACCGCTTGCGCCTGCATTATAAAGCCAGCCGTCTGTAGCCCATACCCAGTGGCACAACGGGCAGTAAATAAAAAGCATCCAAAGTATTATAAAGGTGATATAGCCGCGAAAGTAAACGCGTTCAACCAGCGCACCGCTGATTAAAGCTGGTGCAATGATCGCAAACTTACCCTGAAACATAGCAAGTACATATTCCGGGACTCCATTTACAATTACATCATCAATGCCTTTCAGAAAGAAATAATCATTGCTCCATCCGGCAAAACCGCCAAGGATATTAGGGCCGAATGCAATGCTGTAGCCGCATGCTACCCAGAGAACGCCGATAACAGCCATTGATACGAAACTGAGCATCATGGTGCTAAGCACGTTTTTTGTTCTAACCAGACCTCCGTAAAACATGGCAAGGCCGGGAACCATCAAAAGCACAAATGCGGTTGAAGTCAGCATCCATGAGGTAGTGCCTGTATCCACAGGCGTATTTTCAGCTGCAAGAATAATTTGTGGAGTTAATGTAAAAAGGACGGAAACTAAAGCGGTAAGTAAAGATTTATTCTTCATAAGTATTCTTCCTATCGTTAGATTTTGTTTTATAAATGATGCAAAAAAATTGTAAATCAAAATTAAGAGCAAGGAATATACCATGTTATGCTTTATAAATAGTATGATATTGTGATAATAAACAGTTATGCGATTATTAGCAGAAGATACGAGTTGGGAATTGTATGAAATAAATTACAGTTTTGTGTATTATTCTGGTAGTGTAATTTCAAATTTGTAATAATATTAGCTCCATATATTTGCAAACAGCATCATCAAATCAATAACCGCAACGATAATAGACATTCCGTTCGCTCTGTGGCGGTGAGCTTCATTACAATTCCATAAGAGTTGAAGTCTTACTCGGCAGGAAACGGGGAATGTGCTTGCTGTGGCGTTTGGGAGCAATCATTTAGGGGGAAAGAATAAATTGTGTCCGGAAAGGCACTCGAAATAGACCATTGTTCGGTGCATTTGAAAAAGAGGCTTACACAATCCGGGCAAAGTTGTGTATTTCCGACATCTCTTATAATCTGAAAAGCTTTTTCAACAGGCATTCCTTTCCGGTAAGGGCGATCGCTGGTCAGTGCATTATAGGTATCTGCAACTGCAATCATACGCGCCCAAAAAGGGATTGCTTCACCTTTAAGGCCGTAAGGATATCCTTTTCCGTCAAAACGTTCATGGTGATGCTGGACAACATCGATAATATCGGCAAAACTTTCAATCGGCCTTAAAATGTTCGCTCCGGTTACAGGATGTTGCTTTATAGATTCAAACTCTTCATCGGTCAGCCGGCCCGGTTTCAGCAGCACGGCATCCTTAACGCCTATTTTGCCGATATCGTGCAATTCTCCGCTGATTTTCAAACGGTTAACCTTTTCCGGCTCCAGCCCCGCCAGAGCTCCCATTTGCGAGACTATTCGGGCAACATCTGCTGAATGTCCGCTGGTATAGGCATCTCTTGCTTCCAGGGCAGTAACCAGACTGGCAATACTAGACACCGTCAGTTTTTGCTCTGTGTTTAACCGTTCTTTTTCCATTAACAAAAAGCGATACTGATCAGACAGCAGTTTTTCAATCAGCATCACCAGTTCATCAATATTAAACGGTTTAAATAAATAGGTATCTGCGCCTATACTAAGCATTCTTCTCACCTGGCTCATTTCCTGTCTGGCGCTCATTACCACAAAAGGAATAGTGGCAAGGTCAGGGTTTTCTTTGAGAATTCTGCAAAACGCATAACCATCCATTTCCGGCATATCAATGTCGCTTAAGATTAAATGCGGCAGTTGATCGCCAATACGTGACAAAGCCACTTTTCCGTTTTCTGCCGTCATGATTTGAAAGCCCTTTTTCCCCAGTCCCTTTTCAACTATTTTTCTGATGGTTGCAGAATCATCGACTATCATCACGCGCCTACTTCGATTTATCGATGATTTTTGAAGAAGTGATCTGACTGTTTGCAACAGAGATGCCGATAGTTCCTTTTTGGGAATATACGCTGAGGCACCGGCTATAAATCCTTTTTCAATATCAGATTCGGTGTCAAATGAACTTTGAATAATGATAGGGATTGCATTGGTTTTGTGATCGGCTTGAAGTTTCTTGCAAAGGGTAATACCGTCCATTTGGGGCATATCAACATCGGTAACAACCAGATCGACCTGATGGCTATGAACCATATCAAAGCCCTGCCGGCCATTGGTTGCTATCAGAAGTTCGACGTCCAGTGATGACAGTTGACGGATTATAGCTTTTCGTATTGTCGGGCTGTCATCGACAATCAGAATGCGATGTTTGTTCATTTATACCTCATATTTATATCAGCAATCCGGTGTTTGGAGAACATATTTTAAGCAATTAATATGATATATCGGTTGCTGAGATGATTTTATTAAGATGGAAAATACAAAATAAACGACTTTGGAGTGTATTTGTGCGGGGAAATAGAGGAGGCCAAAATATATTATTGCAAAAAACCCATCAAAAGATTATATAATCTCAAATAAATTTAATTGATTGCTGATTGTTTATAAGAGTAAGAATAAGAAACTTAGAAAGGAGAAGAAATGAATAAGAAACTTTTAGCAGGATTGGCAGTAGGGGTGATGATGCTTGTTATGGCTGGGATAGCGAAAGCCGATGTGATTCTCTCATCAGATTTTGAGGATGGAACTCTTCAAGGATGGGCACCATTGGCACCATTTGGCGGCGCCCTGACACTATATAATAACGGAGTAGATAATGCATTTATGTACGCAACAGATACGGCAGCTGGCGGAGGCTTATTGGCACAAGCACCAGGCCTCTCGGGAGACCTCAGGTATCTGGATAGCATGACTTGGGACGAGTTCGTCTACGATCACAGTTACCACACAGTGATCTCAACATACATCATGATAAAAAGCTTAGATACATGGTATCAGAGTTCAAATGTTTTGGGAGCGGTTGGCGGATGGAATTCAAAAGCAGTAGACTTTAACAACGCTAACGAGTGGGCCATTTCCGGAGGAGGAGGGTCAGCAAGTTTTATAGATGTTATTTCAAACGCTGATGGGGTGTTCATCTCGATGGATACATCAAATTGGTCTGGCGATAATTGGTATGAGTCTCGCATAGATAACGTTGTTATCAATGGAACTAGTGCTCCTGTTCCAGTACCAGCCACCATGCTCCTCTTCGGCACAGGTATAGCTGGACTTGCTGGAATCAGAATCAGACGTAAAAAGAAGGCATAGCAGTCAACATTCCGGCGAAAGCCGGAAACCAGTAATTTTAATGGGTTCTGGATACCGGATCAAGTCCGGCATGACGGCTTTGGGGTTTTCACAAAAACATTAAAGAACATATTTAATCCAAATGCGGTTACCCTGTACTATTCCCCCAACCCCCTTGCGCCAGCGGATAAAGAGTGCTAAAAGTATCTTGCTATATTGGACAACCTTGGGCTATTGCCCTTAACTTATTTTATAATTGAGTTGATATGATCACACTTGATTCCGTTACAAAACAATTTGGCTCTTTTACCGCGGTCGATAATGTTTCATATTCGATTAAAAAGGGAGAGTCTTTTGCTTTGCTTGGGCCAAATGGCGCCGGGAAGACAAGTATCGTTCGTATGCTTCTTGATTTTATCAAACCATCTTCCGGAAGCATTACTATAAATGGACTGTCTGCCTCCGACCCGGAATCCCGCAAGCATATCGGATATGTTGCCGAACAGCACATGATTCCTCCGTATCTTTCAGGGCTTGAATATCTGTTGCGTAATGCTGCTTTAATAGGACTTGCCGGGCAAGATGCAAAAAACGAAGCTAACAGGGTTCTTGAAATGGTTTCCATGAAAGGACAGGAAAGGAAAAAAACCGCAGCATATTCAAGAGGCATGAAACAGCGCATCGGCCTGGGGGCTGCCATGCTGGGAGAGCCAAAACTGCTGATTTTGGATGAACCCATCACCGGGCTTGATCCTATCGGCATCCGCGATGTAAGAAAAATTATTGAAAATCTTCTCGGCAAAGGGGTGACCGTGGTCTTAAACTCCCATCTGCTTTCAGAAGTGGAAAAAACATGTGATTCTGCGGCTATAATGTATAAGGGGAAAATACTTGTCAAGGATAACATCAATGCAATCGTGAAAGATCACGAAACACTTGAAGATGTTTTTATTCGATATATAGAGCATGAAAATGAATAATGTAATAAAAATTATAGGCTATACCATGCTGGACCAGCTGAGGAATAAAAGCTTTTATATACTGCTGGCCTTATCTGTTCTGTTTATACTGATGATCCGCGGATGTTATGACGGCGGATATACGATTAATGGAGAACAGGTAGATAATGCTTCGGTTGCCTGGCATGTTTCAAAAATTGTTTTTCATCTGGTTACTGCCGGAATGTTTCTGATGGCTTCCATGCTTTCAATGAAGATATTCAGCCGGGATCATGAAGATGGAAGTGTTGTTTTGTTTCTTTCAAGATCAGTTTGCAGATGGCAATATGTTCTTGGCAGGGTAACAGGCACATGGGTACTTTGTCTTATTTTCATGTTTATACTTCACTCAACGATCTTTTTGACTGTATGGATAAAAACAGGAACCTTCATTACGGGATACCTGGGTGCATCTTTGATATGTTCGATTAATCTTCTTTTTGTGATTGTATGCGTCTGCTTATTATCTCTTTTTATGCCTGATTTTATAAGTGCGCTTTTTGCTATGGGCATTTTGTTCGTCGGCTTTATATCCGATGGCGGGTATCAGATGCTAAATAGTGATATTGTAAGATATGCTACCAATTCTTCAGCAAGTCCTGAACCTGCTTTATGGCGGGTTTTATATCCAAAAGTTTTCATGGTGCAGTCTTATGCAGATTCAATACTTGGCAAAAGTGCATTTCATAATATGGGGCCTTTGCACCCGCTTTTCAATATTTCCTTTTTTATTCTTTTAATAATGGCGCTAACGCTGGTTTTTTTTAATCGAAAAGAAATTTGAAAGTATATTTAACGAGGAATATTTGTGGCTATAAACCTTTTGCTCCTTTTTGTTGGCCTTGCCTTCCTTCTGGGCGGTGGCGATATACTTGTTAGAGGCGCCTCTGCTTTAGCAAAAAATCTTGGGGTTTCTCCGCTTGTTATAGGTCTTACCGTAGTAGCTTTTGGAACCAGTGCGCCGGAACTATCTGTTAATCTTCTGGCTGCATATAATGGTAACTCAGACATTTCATTTGGTAATATAATCGGTTCAAACATTGCCAATATTGGATTAGTACTTGGAATTTCAGCAATAATCAGGCCATTGGCTATCAAAGGTGTAATCATAGCACGCGAAATTCCCATGATGGTGCTTGCATCCCTTTTGGCCTTGGTTGCAGGAATGGATACTTTTCTCCGCGACTCTCCAAATATTTACGACCGCTCGGATGGGCTTATTTTCCTGCTTATTTTTTGTGTTTTCATGTTTTACACCATTGGTGATGTTATACGCCAAAGGAAGGCAGATCCGCTTATTCAGCAGTTTGAGGAGTTTACAGAGAAAAAAAGTTTTAAAGCATCTGTATATAATCTATTTCTTTTCATTGCAGGGCTCGTTCTTCTGGTTGCCGGGGGCAAGATAGCAGTAGATGCTGCGGTAGTGGTTGCTGAATTACTCAATGTCCCACGTGTAATCATTGGTTTGACAATTATTGCTATCGGTACCAGCCTGCCCGAGCTTGTGACCTCAGGTATAGCGACCTGGAAGGGACAAACGGATATCGCCATAGGCAATGTTGTCGGATCAAATATATTTAATCTTCTGCTGGTCAACGGCTTTTGCGCATCATTTCGACCAATCCCCGTTCCATCAAAAGGCGGCACCTATGATCTTTTGATGATGCTGTTCCTTTCACTATTTTTATTACCTATGTGTCTTACTAATAAAAACAGAATAATGCGCCGGGAAGGAGTACTATTGGTAACTTTATATTTAGGTTACAATTTATGGAGAATCTCAACCGGGTAATTAATCTGTCTTTATGGTTTGGATATCTTCAACAATAAAGGGGGCGCAACGAATACCGACACTTAGTTTTCTTATCCATATGCGAACCATTGTAATCGCCTTTCCCCTTATATCGACAATATTTGAAAGCTCTTCCAGATAATCAATATCTTTGTTTTTAAACTCATAATAAGTTGTATTGCTGCTAAACGGGTCTGTAATAAGTAAAATTTTTTCATCATCATAAGGGTGTCGCTGCGGAGAGCCTGAAAACGGAACATGTGTTTCTGTAAGAGCTTTAAAATCTTTCGGTTTTTTATAAGCCTGAATTTCAAACTTTTCAATTTTTGATGGAAAAGGTGTATCTGCCATATCGTTTTCCTTTTAAATAATTATCAATTTGATGCCGCTATCACACTGCTTGTCGGTGATTAATATATGTTCTATAGACTATCAAAAATACTTTCTGTCGTCAAAAAATATCCGATTTTGACAAATTATTAAAAGGATTAATAAGGTGCATCAAGGTAAAAATAATAGTTTGAAAGAAATGAAAGTTCATTTTACAAAACTGCCGAAAGTTCAAAGGTTTCCCTGCTCTAAAGAATCAAGCGGAATATCCACCGAGGAGCCTTGTGCGGAAAAACCGCATGCAGGGATCTGTGAGAGGGCGGTCGGGTAACTGGCCGTTCTATCTCGATTCTGTAGCGAAATCCTTAAAAAGGGGAACCTTCTGTGCAGTATTCCATACAAAGCTCAAGTGGTCTTCCAATAATAGGAAGGGGCTTCTGTCATAAGCAGGCTCGGTCAAACCTGTTAGCGAATGATCATCTAATGACCTGAACTCCATTAGAGGCATATCTCTACCAAGAATTATATCCCGACCATGAATTTCTCGGTTCACCATGGGTTTTCCATATTGGTACTGTTCTACTAAAATGGTTCCATCGACTCGGAGAACAAAAGCAACTGGCGCCGAATTATACTTGCGCATTTCGATAGAAGTTTGCCAGTCCTTACCCTTTACTTTTTTAAAATCTGCAATTAGATTTTTGATGGCTACGAGAGTCTCTTCAGTATCACGAAAAAGACGTGAATTTTCGTGCATCTCTTGTGTGTATTCGCCAAGCGATATGCTTGGATGTGTCAGTAGATATTCCCGATATGAACGATAGCGGGCCTGGTCGGACTCGTATGAATGATCTAACAGTAATACATTTATTTTTACTTTGTCATCTTCTATTAGTTTTCTAATAGGATGGTCAGGCACAATAATTCTGTCTGATCGAAAAAAGGAATGAAGTGTAATTCCTTGAATTTCTACATGCTCCTTTGCATTGCGCAGGAGGCGGGTAATGCGTTGCCAGGCTTTATCAGAATCTATATATACGTTCATAGCACCGCAACGGTTCATCCTTGTATCAATACCCACTGCGTGGTTATGAAGAAAATCCGCTACAGGAATGGATGCCCATTTCCAGACCCATTCGAAATGTTTGAGCATTTCAGCATGCATATCGTAGACCTTAGTTTCTGCTGATTGAGAAATACGACGATAGCGAAGAATAGGAATGGGCGTTGCGTCATGGCGTCGATGCCAGAAATGGTAAGGTTGGACATAGCAGGCATTATCCGTACGAAGCAAAAATGATTGAGGGGCAACCCGGTACATTCTACACTCGAAATTAACTGATCGATTGCTCTCGGCACACTCCATTAACTCATACATTTTACGTGCTGCTATTGTGACATGGTCAACTAATCGGTCTGGTGGGGCATCTCCGTCTTCATGCTCAGCCTTTGATCGGAGCTCTGCCCCAATACACTCTGGATCGATTATAAGCACCTTTATGTCAATCACTTCATCATCCTGGCGGGGGGTGTTGATATAGCGCTCCATAGCCAACCAAGCTTGATGAAGTGGTCTGTTTGTAGGGCCACGTACAAAATCATTCAATGAAATACCTATGAGCCGAATATGTCTTACATCAGAGGCTATTAGATCATTGCGCATGTCTTTCTCAGCAGTAGCTCGATCAGCGTATAGGTGGACGATGCCGGCTTGATTCATAGCTTCAAGCGATTGTGATGCATTCGTAAGTCCCTCAATACGGTTATCAACGCGCTCAGCCATGCGATCAAGTTCTTCTTGTACGTCTGAGAATAACCATATGCGATCAAGAAGGTGCACAACAGCGATAACAGCAAGGGTTGTTACAGCATGTTCGACGATGGACGCCCAGTCTCCTAAAAGTTCACGGAATCTGAGAGTAAGAATAAAAAAAATCAACCCAGAAATACAGAAGACGACCGCCCGAATTAGGCGAGGTTGTTTTCTTTCCTGTCCGGTGCTCTTAACAGTCATAACACCCCCTTAGTTGCCTACGGTGAGTTCACTTAGCCGCAAGCTGTTTGCGGTCAAGTGAAACGATTTGTTAACTAATATTATAAAGGACTTATATCAATGGAACCATTTTTAATTACAGCATCGATAACGGTTGATGGAGAAACCTACTCGCTTAGTTTTGATTTAAACTCTTTAAAAGAACCTCTTACGGAACGCAAGGCTCGTCAGGTTTATGATTTTATGGGGCCATCAATGACAAAAGTATTAAGGGATCATGGCAAGATAATTAATCCTTTAGTTTTTGACTAAATTTATCGCAAGTTTGGCATAGTTTGTTTGCTTCATCTATGTCTATACCATTAAAACTTTTGCCAGTTTTATTTATACTAGGAAGTAAATTTTGCATTTTTCAGTATTAATATAAGGGCATTCAGATGTTAAACCATGCCAACAATTTGTATATTCTTTTTTCATTTTGTTTGTTCCTTATAGTTAACGTGCTTTTCAGCGGCCGCGGCTTTTTGCGGTCCGCTGCAAAAGTCTTGTTAGAGCGCATCTGCGCTGGTGCTACACTGCAACTAGTTCGGCGATTTTTTGCGCGACTACAGCCATTGAATCTTCTGCTGTGTCCAGACCGCTTCTGGAGGCGAGCATGGGGCTGACATTGCGAAGAGCTTCATATGTCGTGTTGTGCACGATGGGAATGAGCTGATTACCCGCTAAGAGCGTCGAAAGCTCTTTGTCGGCGATGCTTTCTTTGGGCAGGCGGGCCAGAAGCGCAGGGGTCACCAGCACAAGCCCGATTCGCGATTTCGCTAAGCCCTTGTCAATGGCGCGCATCATTGGTACACCAAGGCCAAGATCCTTCTCGCTGAACCAAACTTTGACACCAGCTGACACGAGCAAATCGTGCAACTCTTTGGCTGCCCCATGCCGGTCGCCCCACGCATGACAGAGGAAGGCGTCACGAAGGTCAGGTTGTTCCGCCGCTCGCTTTTCTACGGTTTCCCGGATTGGCGTAAGTGACAACACTTGGGCGGGGGTGTACGTGACAGACGAACCCGTTTTCGACCAGCGCGGCTTTGTGCTGCGGCCGGAACCGCCCCCAATGCTCCGCGACGGGGAGTAAGGCGAGGGCGAGTACGACCCGTAGCTGCTGTACCCACTATAACCACCATAGCGCCCGCCGCATGCAGGGCAGGCTGCTCGACCGCTCGCTGTGCGATGGCCGCGTTTTGGTGCTGTGCATCTATCCATGTTGTAATCCTCCTATTTGTGTTCGCTCTAACGCTTGAGCTGTGCGGCGGCATGCTACTTGCCGTCCGCACAAGTGATTGGTTAAATGTAAAAGGCCTCATAATAAATTGTCAAGAAGAGCAAAAATGAACAGAAATAGAAATAAGACGACAAAGCTAAGTATATTTGACAAAGCTATAAATTTTGAAACTCTTGGATTATATTTTCTGCTGTGTGTTCTTATAAAAAATTTATAAAATGTCCCAATATTACCCGTAAAAACTGAAATTATTGTACTTATAAAGGACAGATCTGTTTCGCCAGATCTCCTAAGAAAGTTGACAATATAAAAGAAAGAAAAACAGTACCAACAACCCAGGATGGTTGATATTAAGGTAATAATTTCATATTTCATAATTTAAAATATCAATACATTTAACAAGTGATTATACAGTTTTGGATAGCTTCACCATTGTAAGAAACTATAGAAAGATTAAAAAAATAAATTATTCTAACCAAAAGTTAGTTAAACAAAACTTGTAATTTGTTTATTATATTCAATAATTATATAGCTTATTAACAGATTTTTTATGGTAATATTTTTCTATCTTTATGTATATCATTCTGTTTTTCGGTTCATATAGAAGGATGATTCTTTTACATTGAATCCTCAATATCCCGCATGGCTTGCCCTAAAAAAACAAAAGCCCCATGCTTCAATAATCTGAAGAATGGGGCTTAGTTATATCCGGTCATGTTCAATCCTTTTGAGACCTTTGCAAAACGCCCCCTTTTACCCGATTTATTCGTCAGGCGAAAATTTTCATCCTCGAAATACCCGATGTATTCCTGCGGTTAAAATTTTCGCCTTCCTTGAACTTGAATAAAATTGAACATTTTTCAAAAGTCTCATCTTATAAATAATAAAATAATAAAATGAGATATTGGATTATTTATTCCAGAAAACACCAAAATAAAGCAATTTGTGTAATGAGCAAAAACACTTAAATTCCGCTAACATTTTTCCTTAATTAAATCAAGAGGAAAAAAGTGAAATAGGGTCCATTCTACTGCTTTTTATTTTCAAGAAGTTCTTCAACTTCCCTGAAAAAAGCATCCCTGTCTAATTCTCCAGTATCTGAAATAGGAAATTTTGCCAAAACTTCAATTAGGACGTTATTAATCATTGTGCGTTCGCTGTCGGTTGGGTCTGTTTTCAAATAAGGCTTGACGCTCTCATCAGACATTAGTCTCATTAGAATTCCGATACGATTCATAATTGAATAGTATTTCGATACATTTTTTCCAAATTCTGTAGCAATTGCACAACCAAATCGGTTTATAGGATTATCTTTACATTGAAATTCTTGAAATTCTCCAGACTCTTTATCAAGCAAGTCGATTCCTTTGGTCTCAGGATTATCAGTAGGCATCTGATCGGTTACAGCCGCATTCCCAAGCTGAACCGCAAATTGAAGTTCTTTTGGTTCAACCGTGAGATTCCATTTTGGCATTTATTCCTCCATTAAAAAATAAGTTGTCAGGCAGTTCTGTCTTAACAACCGTAATGATATACAGAAGAGCCCGTTTCAAAACGCCCCATTTTGGCCGATCTCTACGTTGGGCTCATTTACTATTATTCTCCAGGTGCATTCGCACCATTTACCCTATCTTCTTTCAACTCTCCAGCTATTTATTCTGCATTAAGATTCTTCAATATCTTGTTTGCCAATGGTTCTTTGATATCGTTGTGACGGGGAACAGCTTCTATCATCCCATTCTTCGGGTTAATCCAAAGTGAGTGTGAAGATCCTTCTCGCTTTAGATAGCACCCTGCAATCCTCAATTTACGTTCCAGATCTCGCCGTTTCATCCAATCATTACCGTATCTTGGATAGCATCATCGGGAAGCCCCCGAAGAATATCAGCCTTCCGGTCTTCTAAAATCAACTCAATAGCCTCACGCAAATTAGTTTTGGCTTCCTCTATAGTCTCGCCCTGTCCGTTTGCTCCAGGCACCTCCGGACAGACAGCCCAAAATCCGCCTTCTGGTGCGGCTTCTATGATTGCTGTAAATTCTGCTTTCATAAAAATCTCCTATTGTAGCTTATTGAACTGATTAAATTATTTTACAAAACAGTATATCTTCACTATTATGATGACATACATAAAGGTTAAGGGTAATGCCTTATTTAAAATTAATATTGTATGTCATTTGTCAGCTTTTGCTTTATTGTCTTCAATCAAGATTTAACGCAAAACAAATGGCGTTACCTGTTTCGAATAGTTTTTCCCCGGATAACGTAGTAATCAATGCTCCAATTTTATCTTTTGAAACTGTTTGTATGTGATCACAATTAATAGCGCAATCATTATGCATACCATCTTGCTTTGACAAAAGCACTTCGCTTGGTATGTCTCTGATTGTTGAAGTTATAGGTGCAACTGTAACCTCTTCCAAATAATTCAATATAGAGTTCCGTGTCAAAATGACTACCGGTCGTTTTTTGTCAGGAAGCTTAAACATATACCACCTTACCTCACCCCGCTTCATTAATCACCCCATTCCTGCTCTGATTCCCATACGCTAAATTCCGTTTTTCCGGACGGATAACGCTCGTATCCTTTTTTGTGTTTATTTTCAAGCTCTTCTATGTTTACCTGTTTGAGAGCATCCCTCAATGCTTTTCGGGTAAAAGCAGAACGCGTTGTTTTTAGTTTTTTAGCAACCATATCAACAGCTGCCACCAGGTCATCATCTAAGGTCATTTGAATTGTTCTCATAAGCTTCTCCAAAAATATGAACTTTTATAGCTATATTAATCCACATCATTTCCGGAGTCAATTGAATCTGCATAAATTAAGTGTCTTTTCTCTTGACGAAAATTTTAATGGGTGGCATCGTTTTTTAGTATTTAATCATCCGTGTGCTTTTTAAAACTTTAAATTTATCATCGCAAACTTTTTCAAATAAAAGAATCAAGGAGAAACATGCTTCATTTAATAACAGGCGATCTTAATAAGCTTAAGGCAGATGCTGTAATTATTCCGGTATCCGAAGATGCACAATTATTTGAGAATGAAACAATCAAATCGCTTATAAGAAAAACCGAAACTGCCGTGGAGTTTAAAGGTGCAAAGGGTGATGAATTAACACTTTACGATTTGCCTGAAATAAAATCTCAAAGAGTAATCTTTTTAGGACTTGGAAAATTAAAAAAGATTGATCCGGAATCTTTTCGCTCTGTTTGCGGCAAATCCGTAAAAAAATGCATGAAGGATAAACTTAAAGAAATTATAATTGCGGTACCTTCTTCAGAAAAACTTGGTATGGAAGTAAAAGACATTATTGAATCTATGGCAGAAGGCGCTTTTTTGGGAAACCATATTTTTGATAAATATAAAATAGAGAAAAAGCATACGCCTTTAAAAAAAGTTGGTTTTTTTGTTAAACAGCAATTTCAAAAAAAATATTCAGCCTTGCTCACGCAGGTTGAAATTGTTTGCAGCGGAACCATTCTTGCCAGAGAATGGGTAAGCACTCCTTCAAACGATAAAGTACCCGACATGCTTGCAAAAGATATTGCTTTGGCAGCAAAAAAAGATGCTCTTAAAATAACAACTTTTGATGAAAAAAAACTTAAGCAACTTGGTTTTGGCACTTTGCTTGCGGTTGCCAAAGGAAGCCAAAACAAACCCCGGCTTCTTATTCTGGAATACTCCCCTAAAGGTGCAACAAAGACCGTAGCCCTTATAGGCAAAGGAATTACTTTCGATTCGGGCGGTATAAACTTAAAACCTGCCGGATCTCTTGAAGATATGAAAATGGATATGTCCGGAGCTGCAACAGTTGCAGCAACTCTCATTTCTGCGGCAAGATTAAAATCTAAAATTAAAATAATCGGGGCAATTCCCATTGCTGAAAATATGCCTTCAGGAGATGCAACAAGGCCAGGCGATATTGTAAAAAGCTATGCAGGCAAAACTATAGAAATAAATAATACGGATGCAGAAGGCAGGTTGATACTTGTCGATACTATTTCTTACATATTAAAAACATACAAACCTGAAACTCTGATTGATGTAGCCACACTAACCGGTGCTTGTGTTATTGCACTAGGAGAAAAAATTGCGGGAGTCTTTTCATCAGATGATGAACTTGCGGATTCAATAATTAAATCTTCCAACAAAACTTATGAACGTTGCTGGCAGCTACCGCTTCCTGAAGATTACAAAGAATACTTAAAAAGCGATTTTGCCGATATCAGTAATATGAGCACATCAAGATGGGGTGGTGCAATAACAGCAGCTTTGTTTTTATCCGAATTTACAAACAACACAAAATGGGCACATATTGATATTGCCGGCCCGGCATATACTAAAAAGGCAACAGATTATTGCACAATCGGCGGCACAGGATTCGGGGTTCGACTCCTGTGCGACCTGTTGACAAGGCTGTAAAATTGTTTGCACCGCTTTTTAACCGCCAAAATTTTGGTTTAACATCGATTCCTGAGCGTCCATTATTTCTTTTTGAGTTGCCTTTATAGGTTCTCCCTGTTCCATTTTCAATTTAATAGAGGCAAGCAGCATATCTTTTTTAATTTTTATTTCAAATTTAGAAAAGTCCTTAATATGTTCTCCCACACCAACGTCAAAAGCTTCTTTCCGGCCGTCAATTGTATCTGCCAATTCACGAAGAAATGCACTTAACTCATTTGCATTTATATCTTTTTGTATTTTAATTGCTTTGCTCATAATCCATTTTCCTTATTCATATTTTAAGTTTGCTATTTTATCAATCGGTCAGCAAAAGACCCTTTAGGTTACAACTTTAATACAAAACCAGTTTTTTGGATAGTATCCTAAAGTATACCTTTTGTGCTTTTTTTTGCATATTTTTGGGACATGTTATAATTGTTTGGATTAGGACTGAGAAGGATAAGATGATTGGCATTAAAACTAATTGAAAGAGGCTCTGTAGTTTATTCCCTTAAATTTTTTTCTATCAACGCCCTGTAAAGTGTTTCTGTTTTTCCGCTGGCTCCGAGTTTCATGGCTACATTTTTAATATACTTTTTCACGCTTACTTCTTTTATACCCATGACTTTTGCGATTTGATTGTTTGTATAGCCTTTGGGTAAGTATTCAAGCATCTCAATCTCTCTTTTAGTTAATTGTTTTTCTTTTAGCATGGAAAAGTCTACAGTACTGTGTATAAACTTTGTCTTAATCATAAGATAAAGTCTTTTGCCCGGAGTTAATAGCACATAGGCTTTGCATACAAGTATTTTTCCGTCCAAATCCCGCCTGAAGAGCCATGGGCCGGTATTAGGCTCGATATAACCGCGAGGAGCTATTACAGTATTAATCCATTGAACGATCTCTATAGGAAGCCTGGCGCAATTTGATTTACCAAAAGCTTCGGAAAGCAGTTTAAGTGTTTTCTTAGGTATTTCAACTGCTTTAAGCGTCTTATTAAAAATAAGCGGTTTGATGGGCTCTCCTGACATCAGGTAGTCAAGGCCGGCACGCATAAAGTCATTCTGGAGATATAAAAGCAAAGTATTTGAGATAGAAACAAACAGTGGGCTCAAATAACTGAAAAAAACCTTATCCTCACTGGTAAAAGGCTTTTTTATATCCTCACGATAAAATCCATATGCATGAAATTGCTTTTGACTTTTGAATCCCATTAAGCCCATAAAATAATTTGTACCGGTATGTTTTTTTGCAAATTCCAGACTGCGGCTTTGCTCTTCGCTGGCAGGATCTATTACATCTTGATTTATAAGAAAATCTCCGTGATTCAATTGTTGTACGCAGGCCCCGAAATAATCGTAAGTGGCAGTCTGTGAATAAAGGGTGTTCCAGTTAAATGAAAGGCTGGGGTTAGTAATTGTTTTGATTCCATCGGATGCATTACTGTACATAGACATCCAGTCAAGCGGTATGTATTTTGAAATTATAGACTCAATGGCTTGGGGAAATTCATAAAAATTCTGTATCTCCATTGTCGCAGAAGATATTTCTATTATAGCTTTTGCAGGTTTATGCAATATTTTATTGTTCATTGTTTCTTTGATTTAACATTTCTTTTCGCTTCTTTAAGCCGAATCTTCACCGAACCGGCATGCGCGCCCAGTCCTTCTGTTTCGGCAAGCATTATAATATCTTTTGCTTCCCTGAAGAATGCTTCCTTTGTGTAACTTATAAGACTTGTCTTTTTTATAAAATTATCAACAGAAAGAGCGGATGAAAATCTTGCCGTTCCTGCTGTGGGAAGTACATGGTTAGGCCCTGCAATATAATCACCTACAGGCTCAGGAGTGTAATTTCCAAGAAATACGGCACCTGCATTTTTTATCTTACCAATATATTCAAAAGGATTGTTTACCTGAAGTTCAAGGTGTTCTGGTGCAATTCTGTTTGATAGCTCTATGGCAGCTAAAATATCAGGAACAACAATTATAGCACCATATTTTAAAAGAGATTTTTCGGCAATCTCTCGTCGTTCAAGCTTATTTAGCTGATCATTTAAAGCCGAAAGAACTGCTTTTGCTATTTTCTTGGAATCGGTAACAAGCATTGCCGATGCAAGCGGATCATGTTCAGCCTGGGAAAGCAAATCAGCGGCAGCATATTCGGGAATTGCACTCTGGTCTGCAATGATTAGAATCTCACTTGGCCCTGCTGTCATATCAATCCCAACAGTTCCGGAAACAATTTTTTTGGCAAGTGTTACATACATATTTCCGGGACCGACAATGACATCAACCTTTGGTATCGTTTCCGTACCATAAGCAAGTGCTGCAATTGCCCAGGCGCTTCCTACCTTATATATTTCATCAACACCAACTGTCTTTGCCGCAACAAGAAGATGAGGATTAATGCTGCCGTCTTTTGTTGAGGGGGTAACCATTACAACCCGGCTCACACCGGCAATCTTTGCAGGTATAGCTCCCATCAGAACGGATGAAACAAGCGGGGTTTTTCCTTCTTTTCCTCCCGGTACATATATTCCGGCAGCATCTACCGGATTAATAATCTGTCCGAGAAAAGCACCGTTTCTTTCATTATCTATCCAGGACAATCTTACTTGCTGCATGTGAAAAGATCTTATCTGGGAAACGGCTCGTTTCAAAGAAGCATTAAAAGCCTTTGATGTTTTTTTTAAAGCGGAATCAATTTCCTTCTTGCTAACCTTAATAGACTCTGTATTTATTGCCGGAGAATCAAAACGCCTGGCATAATTAATAAGCGCGCCGTCCCCGTTTTTTCTGACATCATCTAATATTTTGTTTACAGCATTATAATCCTTGCGGCTGAAAGAAAGCCCCCTGTTAATGATAGACGCAAGCCTTGCTTCAGCCGGTTTTGAAGGATATTCAAATATTTTCATTATATTGGTTCCTTTTTTTACCCCTTCTATTTCTTTATGTCTTTTGGGGTAAAACGTTATATATCTTTACAGCCTGTATATTTTTTTAAAAACCCTATCATCTTGATTTACCAAGATCAATGAAGTTTTTATCAAGTCTGTCATAAATTCTTGACGTGTATCTGATATGATGTTAGATAAATCATTCAAAATGGAGGGATGTCCGAGTGGTTTAAGGAGGCGGTCTTGAAAACCGTTGAGCTTAACGGCTCCGTGGGTTCGAATCCTACTCCCTCCGCCATAACCAAACGGAGAGATGGCCGAGTCGGCTGAAGGCGCTCGCCTGCTAAGCGAGTGTGGGGGGAAACTTCCACCCAGGGTTCGAATCCCTGTCTCTCCGCCAACCCCTTATCTTTACTCTGTTTTTACATAGACCCGTGGTTTCAGAAAATTCAAAAGAACATAAGGTTTATTTCAGAAACCACTGATGAATAAACGCTGCCCCGAGCCAGGCTCCAAAGCTTGAGACTATAATTACAGGCAGCGGAAGCTGTTTTTTGAGACATAAGAGTGCTACCAGGAAGAAAAGAATGCTGGGCAGTATTCCCCAAAGGGCTCCTTTGGCAAAGTCTTGCATGATTTCAGGGTCACCCTTGTTTTCAATATACATCCAGATTAAAACCAAAGCCCCGGTCAGGGGCATAACTCCCACAAGACCGGCGATCGACGGCAGCTTCTTCCCAACCGCTGTAGCGGCAAGAATTATGGCTACACTTAAAATTACTTTTAGCAAGATTTGCATTATTTATAACTATGAGCCACTTTCAAAACGTTTCAGTTTGGTCAAGCTCAAGGCGGGAGAAAATTTCAACCGCAGGAATACATAGAGTATTTCGAGGATTGAAATTTGAGCCCAACGCAGAGATCGGCCAAAATGGGGCGTTTTGAAACTGGCTCTATCTTATTCTATTCTTAATATAAACTTTGAAAAAAAGATAATTAGCGATCAAAACAAAAATAGCATCTCTAACCATATAAACACTTGTATAAGAACTACTTTCCGGGCTTGTAGAAAAGCAGCCGCAGTTTATATCAATTCCGCGGATTTTATTGTATATGAGTGTACAAAAAAATATTATTAAAAGCGTGTTGCATATAAAAACAGAACCCGGCATCCATACACCTGATAAAAGAAGACAGCCTGTAACAAGTTCAAGCCAGGGTAAAAATATTGCTGTTAAATTTATAAGTTCATCCGGAAGGATTTGATAGTTAAGGATAATTTTAGCAAAGGCTTCGGGGTGGAGAATTTTGTCGTAGCTTGCATAAATAAACACTATGCCAAGCACAATTCTTGCGCAGTGGTAAAGATAGTGTGAGATTTTTTGTCTGAATTCTTCTCTCATTAATTCACACTTTCAACGGGAAGTCTGTTTTGTTGCCATAACGTCCAGCCGTTTGAAATAGCCCAAACCTTTTTATATCCCGTGTTGCGAAGAAAATCCGCCAGATCAATACTTAGCTCACAAGTTTTTCCGTCACAGTAAGTAATAATAACACTGTCTTCAGGAATTTCAGACATTATTTCCACAAACTTGGAGTCTACTTCCATATAAGGAAAGCTTATAGCTCCTTTTATATGGCCTTCATTATATTCTTCCAAAGAACGCGCATCCATAAATATAGCAGCGTTTTGTCTAAAGAGCTGAATTGCTTTCTCAAGAGAGATTTCAAGATTTTCTCCGGACAAACTTGCATGTTTAATTTTTTCAGTCCAGTTTTCAAAAAATGGTATTTTATCAGCCCGGAAGATGTTTGATGCAAGTCCGGCAATGAGTGTGATCATGAAAATACACAATAGCTGCTTTAATGTTTTTATACGCATGATTATTCAGTAATAATCCGATTCGTGTTTAACTTTTTTCTAAAGAGCCACTTTCAAAATGTTTCAGTTTGGTCAAGCTCAAGGCGGGAGAAAATTTCAACCGCAGGAATACATTTAGTATTTCGAGGATTGAAATTTGAGCCCAACGCTTAAGATCGGCCAAAATGGGGCGTTTTGAAACTGGCTCTAATGCTTATCAATTACCGGACAATTTTATCTCAATTGCTTCCAGTGTCTCGAAGCCATAGCTTTTAGCTGTGTATTTTAATATTTCGAGAGAAAGATTTACATCCTTATCTACTGCCTCAAGGGTATCTTTAAGGAATAGTTCAAGCGTAGCCTCGGAGTAGGTAAGCAGCTCACTTTGTAAATAGTTGTCAATTGAAGCGGAATGATTTCCTGTACCACTGCCTGTTGCAGTTATCGGACGCCCAAGCGAAAAAAGCATTGGATATTTGCCGGACGCCTCTATAGACCATTTAAAATAATATTTCGCGATCTCATCAACAAGTTCACGAGCCTTGGGTGTTACAGGCGGAAGCTGGTTTTTGATAGCTTCATATTCTTCAGGGAAGGTTATTTCCATCATTCGTGCGTATTTTATCGTCATCAGGTTTATTTGATTTTCTTTCGCGACTTTCAGATCATTTAAGTAGCTGGCCAGTGTATCCATGCCCCATGTATCGGCCTGTGCCTTTCGCATTACCATAAAGATCGGTTTGTTATCCTGACAAGAGGCCCGCTCATCGGCATTTTGAACTTTTGTAAACATTTCCCATTCAATCTCAAGTATACTTTTTATTAATTCCTCGCGTTCCATATAAAAGACTCCTTTCTAATCAGCCCAGGGTACCATCATCTGGAGATTCTCATCTTGTATTTTCTGCTGGATTTGGGGCCCGTGGTCTAAAAGGAAATCGGATGGTGAATCAGTAAGTCCCATATCCCTCAGCTGGTTTATTATCAAGCCGCAAAGAGTTTCAATACTGCGAACATTTTCTTTAAATGAGCCTGAAGTTGCAAGAGCGGCAAGTAAATTGTAGCTTTGTTCTCCTAATACCGGCAAAGCCTTAAGACCTTTGTGCATCCATTTATAAAAGGGCTTATACCTGTTGTTCATTAAGTATATCATGGAGGTAGCTGTGTCGGTAAACTCGGCAACGGCCATTTGAGCTGCGACAAATTCGCTTCTTTTGATACTGCGGTCATAATTATACTGGCCGGACTGCGCCATCTTCATGCAGCGCGCAGCCATCATCTTAAGCCTCTGATCCTCAGGATATCCGGCAAGCAATGCATTTCGAAACTTTGTGAACTCTTTCAACGGGTCGCAAAAAACCTCCCCGTTTGTGGCAATTGAAAGGTTTACCTCCGGCAGAAGGCGCCATTCGCTGATGGTTTCCGGCGGATGATCCATTCCGATAAATCTTGTATAAAATCCCGGAATGGTAAATACGCCCTCGCGTCCTTCACCATATTGGCTGGTATTTACCCCCTCATACCCCAAAAATTGCTTGGGTAGTTTCGACAGCGCTTCCTGAAGCTTTTCACCAAATTCCCCGAAATCGGCAGGCGTAAGCCAGATCATGACACGCGGCCCGAAATCGTGATCCTGCGAAATTTCATCATCAAAACCATAGCATTCCGAGCCTTCACCCACAAGCCCGAATGCCATCTTTTTTATACGATCCCCGAAACCTTTTTCAATTGCAGGTCTGTATATCTGATCATAATACCTGCGGCAAAGTTCAAGTCCTTTCATAATATCCGATTATCCTGTTTATTTATCTTATTCCAGTGCTTTAATATTCTGCTTTGTAAATTCGCATTTTTGTTCGCTTCCCATTTCTTCATACAATGGCAAAGCTTTTTTGAAATACTCCAGCGCCTCTTTTGTTTCTCCCTTCATGGCATGTATATAGGCGATATTTGTGAATTGATCCGCAATTCCTTCCTTATGTCCGATTTCCTCAAAAAGGGGCAATGCCTTATGATATTCTTCGAGAGACAGGTTATACTCCTCCATGTTTCTGTAAACCGACCCGATATTTCCCAGTTGTAAGGCTGCATAAAGCTTTTCGCCAAGCTCTTTGAATAAAAGAAAGGCTTTATTAAAATTACCAAGAGCCATATCATGCTCTTGTTTTAAAGCATGATTCAGGCCTTCATTTGAACAAAGTTTTGCTTTTTCAAGCTTTTCCTGTTTATCCATTGCATATCTCCATTAGTTCCACCGGATATAAAGATACCGGAACGGGCAAAATACAGCCTTGCCCTATTCACCAGGTTATCTATACACTTTAACTACAATCCGACTTTTGGCAAGAATAAAACATAGTAATGACGGAAACGAATGAAATTATTTTGAATTGATTATAAAGAAGGAATCATCTATATTTGGAATCATGAAATTTATGCAAGGAAATCATGAGGGAAAAAACTATGGTTAAATCAAAAATAAAAATAAGAACCAAACATATGCCCGCAGGCATCAAGATTCTTTATGAGGATCGGGATATAATAGTGATTGATAAGAGTGCAGGGCTGTTAAGTGTTAAAGCCAATTACGAAGCAGAACATACTGCTCATCATTTGCTTACAAATTATGTAAGAAAAGGTAACCCAAAGGCAAGAATCAATCTGTTTGTTGTTCACCGCCTGGATCGTGATACTTCCGGAGTGTTGATTTTTGCTAAAAGTTTGGAGATTCGTGAGAAATTTGCAGCACAATGGAAAAACGTAGAAAAAAAATACATAGCTTTAGTATATGGTAATTTGACAGAAAAAAGCGGCATTATAGAGTCTTATCTTGCTGAAGGTGATGATTATAAAATGCGGTCTGTTAGTAATCCACAAGAGGGAAAGCTTGCCAGAACCAAATATAAGGTAATAAAAGAGTCTAAAAATTATAGCCTTTTGGAAATCGATCTTTTGACTGGTAAAAAAAATCAAATCCGTGCTCACTTGTCCGAAAAAGGGCATCCGATTGTCGGTGATGTAAAATATAGAAAGAATCCTACAAAGGGTCGTTTAGCTTTACATGCGTTTTCGATTAGCTTTAAACACCCGTTTAATAATGAAGAAATGATGTTTGAAACAAAAATTCCGGTGTATTTTTTGACTTATTTTAAGCTGTAAGGGCAGGATCAGGGGATCATCTATACTTGGAATAATAAAATTCACGCATGGAAAACATGAATAATTTTAAAAAGTTTAAAAGAACGAAATGGAGTTTAGAAAATCAATGGTGCCTATTTTTTCAATGCTTTCCGGCTGCCATTTGGGCTGGTCATCCTTGTCGATAAGGCGGGCCCGTATGCCTTCTATATAATCGGGATGAGATAAAATGAAACTTGCCGCCTTGAGGTCTGTTTTGTATACGTTTTCTAACGGCCGTCCTTTATTTAGATGAAGAAGTTGCAGGGTTATTGTAAGGGCTGTGGGTGAGCGTTCCAAAAGCCTTTGAGAAACACCCTCGCAAAGATCATTAAATAGACTGCATGCCCTTAAATCTTCAAGTATTTGTGCTATGGATATTTTACCTTCAAAATAAGTTTTTACCCAGGCGTCCATTTCGGGGTTTTGAGGGATGTCTTTATTTAATAATGGGTCAAGAAGTGAAATGATCTGATCTAAAGCTTTGGGTTTATTCAGCGATAGTTCTGTGGAAAGGTTTTTTAATAATTGGGGAACCAGTGATAAATTTTGGGTATTAAGCAGATGTGTGGCAAAACCTACTCGTACACATTCTGCGCCGGCCAGTTCATATCCTGTAAGACCAAGAAATTCGGGATATCCCGACAGACATTTATCATACATCCAGCCTGTGGCACCAACATCCGGGAAAAAACCGATACGTGTTTCCGGCATGGCAGTCCTTGTTCGCTCCGTTGCAAGAACAATGTCGGCACCGGCGGACAATCCCAACCCACCACCCATGGTAATCCCGTCAGCCAGCACAATAACCGGCTTTGGAAAACGACTGATCTCAAAATCAAGGGCATATTCTGCTTCAAGAAACTGAAGACATTTATTTATATTGCCTTCTCTGATATTCCGGGCCATGGCTTTAATATCCGCACCTGCACAGAACCCCCGGGTTCCAGCTCCATAAAAGAGAACTGCTCGAATAGAGTTATCCTCTTTTGCTTTATCAATGGCCGTTTTAATCGATTTAACCATCTCATGGTTAAGGCTGTTTAAAACTTTTGGCCTGTTTAACACAATTGAAAGCAAATTCTTGTATTTTTCGATAAGAACCGGAGTATTGCCATTGTTGTCTTTATACATATAATAAAGCCGAACTTAATTTATAACATTTGAGCCACTTTCAAAACGTTTCAGTTTGGTCAAGCTCAAGGCGGGAGAAAATTTCAACCACAGGAATACATTTAGTATTTCGAGGATTGAAGTTTTCGCCCAACGCAGAGATCGGCCAAAATGGGGCGTTTTGAAACTGGCTCATTTGCTATACATCTCTTGTCCATAAAGAAGCCATAGCAGGGCCTCCGCCGACACAAAGCGATGCTCCGCCGGTGGTTAAACCCAGCCTTTCCATTTCATAATATAATGTTACGATAAGCCGAAGCCCCGTGCATCCCACCGGGTGGCCTAATGATATGCCGGACCCGTTATGATTATGCTTTTCTATATCAAATTTGATACTGTAGTCTTTTTCAAGCATCCGTTTCACGCCAAGTATTTGCACAGCAAAGGCTTCATTGAGTTCCCAATAGTCGATATCCTCAAATTTCATACCTGCCTGACCAAGGCATCTTGGAATTGCAACCGCCGGCCCAAGCCCCATTATTTCAGGAGCAACGCCTTTAGTGCATACATTAACAAGCTTCATCAAAGGCTTAATTCCAAGCTCTTTTGCCTTCTTCTTTGACATAATTACTGTAGCAGCCGCTCCATCGCAAATGCCGGAAACATTTCCAATAGTAACCACACCGTTTTCTTTAAAGGCGGGACGCAATTTAGACATACCTTCTATAGTAGCGTTTCTGTCCACATGCTCGTCGGTATCAAAAAAGGTTGATCCTTTTTTGGATTTTATTTTTACGGGAACGATTTCTCTTTTAAACCTGCCTTCATCAATAGCAGTCACTGCTCTTTCATGGCTCATTACAGCCAATTCATCACATTCTTTACGTGCGATTTTGTATCTCTCACCAATATTTTCGGCGGTTATCCCCACATGCCCAGGAACCAGTTCATCAACCAAAGCGTCATGATACATATGATCTTCAATTCTACCGGGGCCCATTTTATAGCCTTGTCTTCCTTTGGTCATAATATATGGAGCATTTGTCATACTTTCTACCGCAACAATTAAAGCGATTTCCGTCTTGCCCAGCATAATATTGTGCGCCGCAATCTCAAGCGCACGCATCCCCGAAGCGCAATTCTGATTTACCGTTACAGCGCCGCTGCGGCCCGGAAGCCCCAGTCTCATGGCAACCTGACGTGCTGGCAAAGAGCCCTGAAGTGCTGTAAGTATCTGCCCCATACATATTTCATCAATCTGATCCGCAGGGACACCGGATCGTTTTATGGCTTCTTCTCCGGCAGTAATTGCCAGCTCTCTTGCCTGGACATTTTTAAGGCTTCCCAGAAATTCTCCAATTGCCGTTCTACAGGCGCTTACCAAGACAACATCTTCAAGCTCCATATTCTTAAATTTCCTCCTATTCATTGCTCCCGTTAAGAGCTTATCGCTAAATTTTTCTTTTTTCAGGTAGCCGACTACACCTGATAAGTCAAGCCTGCTGTTGTAAGTGGCTCATAGGTAATCACATAATTTTTGTAAGGGGCAAATAGGGCATAAAGGTTTTCTTGCCTTGCAGATCTCTCTGCCGAAATAGATAAGTCTTAGACAAAAATCGTTCCATTTAGTTTGAGGTATTATTTTCATAAGATCAAATTCAATTTTAACCGGATCTTTATTAACAGATAAGCTCAAGCGCTGTGAAATTCTGGCCACATGTGTGTCAACCACTATTCCGGGAATACCAAAGGCTGCGCCAAGAACAACATTTGCGGTTTTGCGCCCCACCCCGGAAAGACCGGTCAGTTCTTCTATAGAATCAGGAACTCTGCCATCATATTTTTCAATAATTTCTTTGGAACAATTTTTTATATTTTTAGCTTTATTCCTAAAAAAACCTGTGGATCTTATAAGTTTTTCAATCAGTTCATCAGGAGCTTTAGCAAAATCATAAGGAGTGTTAAGTTTGTCAAACAGACTTTTTGTAACAATATTTACACGTTTGTCCGTGCATTGTGCAGAAAGTATTGTCGCAACAAGAAGCTCAAAGGGAGTATTATAATTTAGCTGGGTTTTAACATCCGGATATCTTTTGGTTAAAATCTTTATTATTTTATCTGTACGGGCTAACAATCTCATTTTATATCATTTATCCTGTCAATGATAGTTACGGAATAAAATATTCAAATTACAGTCTTAAATAATGTAAACATTCTGTAATATATTTTTATAAGCTTATAATTATTTGTTTTTCTGTACGACTGCTTACTGTTATTTACTTCCACATATCATAATATCTTACGCAGAAAAAGGTTGACATATAGTTGTAACTTTCCTATATATTCTTGCCATTGTAAAGCACTATATTATCATAGATAATGATAATTTAAGGAGATGTAAAAAATGAATAGAAAATATATACGGGGGAGGTGAAGTAACTGTAAGTGGTTTAGTCTTTTTTTGTATATGATTAATAATAATTAATAAGGGGGTTTAAATGAGTTTAACTATACAATTTGCATTAGGATGCGGTATATTAGGCGTTATATACGCTATTTTTACTGCAATCTGGGTTTCAAAGCAGGATGCAGGAAACGCCAAAATGCAGGAAATATCGGATGCAATTAAAGAAGGCGCATATGCGTTTCTTGGCCGCGAGTATAAAGCTGTGGCTATGGTTGCTGTAATTCTGGTTATCCTGATTCTTGCTTTTGGTCTTGGTACATGGACAGCCATTGGTTTTGTCGTTGGTACTGTTGGTTCGGCGCTTGCAGGTTTTGTGGGTATGTGGGTTACTGTAAGAGCTAACGTACGTACCACACAGGCGGCAAGCAAAGGTCTCCAGGCTGCTCTCGGCCTTGCCTTTAAAGGCGGCTCGGTAACAGGTGTTATGGTCGTAGGTCTTGGAATTATAGGGCTTGCAGGCTTTTATTACATCGCAAAAACAGCAGCTCCGGAACAGTCATTCCATGCTCTGATAGGACTTGGATTTGGGTGCTCGCTCATGAGCGTTTTTGCCCGTATTGCAGGCGGCATCTACACAAAGGCTGCCGACGTTGGAGCTGACCTTGTAGGTAAAGTTGAGGCCGGAATTCCTGAAGATGATCCAAGAAATCCTGCGGTTATCGCAGATAACGTTGGTGACAACGTAGGCGACTGCGCAGGCATGGCGGCAGATCTTTATGAAACATATACCGTTACTCTTGTTGCGGCTATGTTGCTTGCGAAGACGGTTTTCGGCGATGGTAGTCCGTGGATTGAATTTCCGTTGATGCTTGGTGGAATTTCTATCATTGCTTCAGTTATCGGAACATTTGCAGTAAAGCTTGGCAAAAGCCAGTATATTATGGGCGCGTTATACAAAGGCCTTGCTGTTTCAGGTATACTTGCCGCAGTGGCATTTTATTTTGTGACAGGAAAATTCTTGGAAGGCGTATCGCCGGAGATGAGAGCGGCATATCCGGCATTCACACAAAACAGTGTTTTTCTGATGGCGCTCATCGGCCTTGTATTAACAGGCCTGATCGTTGTTATCACAGAGTATTTCACCGCAGCGGACCGTCCTCCGGTACAACACATTGCAAAAGCCAGTCTTACCGGTCATGGAACAAACGTTATCGCAGGGCTTGCAGTAAGTATGAAATCGACTGCTGCGCCGGTTATAGTAATCGTATTGGCAATTCTTGGATCCTATCAGTTAGGCGGAGGTTTTTCTGACACAGCCGATGCTGCTAAAGGCGGTCTTTTTGCTATCGCTCTTGCTGCTGTTTCCATGCTTTCGATGACAGGTATCGTAGTTGCTATTGACTCTTACGGTCCTATTACAGATAATGCAGGTGGTATTGCAGAAATGTCTGAACTGCCTGAAGAAATCCGTAACATAACAGATCCTCTGGATGCTGTTGGAAATACAACAAAGGCTGTAACAAAGGGTTATGCAATTGGTTCGGCAGCACTTGCAGCACTTGTTCTTTTTGCAGAATACTCGCGTTCATTTTCTGATGTAATTCTTTTTGACCTTTCAAATCCAATGGTTCTGGCCGGTCTTTTTATCGGTGGTCTGCTTCCTTATTATTTCGGGTCTCTTCTTATGGAGGCTGTTGGTAAAGCAGCAGGAAGCATTGTTGAAGAAGTTAGAAGGCAGTTTCGTGAAATCCCGGGCATTATGGAATATAAGGCAAAACCCGAATACGGTAAGTGCGTTGATATCGTAACAAAAGGCGCTATCAAACAAATGATGGTTCCCGCTCTTATCCCGGTTGTTGTTCCTATTGTGGTTGGTCTTACCCTCGGCAGGGAAGCTCTTGGCGGAGTTCTTATCGGAAGTATCTTAACCGGTCTTTTCCAGGCTATAGCCATGACGAGTGGTGGTGGTGCATGGGATAATGCCAAGAAATCCTTTGAAGACGGTGTTACCGATGACAATGGTGTTATGCACAAAAAAGGCAGTGAAGGTCACAAAGCATCCGTTACAGGTGACACTGTAGGCGATCCTTACAAAGATACAGCCGGTCCTGCCATCAACCCGATGATCAAGGTTATCAATATCGTTGCTCTTTTGATTGTTCCTTTAATCTAATGGTGACAGATAAGTAAAGATAGTTTTAGTACATATTAAAAGGCCGTCCTAGTAGAAAAGGGCGGCCTTTTATTTTTATATAAAATCATATTATGACAAATTGCAAAAAAAATATTCGGGCATTAGGCCTTTGTTCAGGGGGGCTTGACAGTATTCTTTCCGCTTTGGTTCTTCGCAAAATACAAGTTGAAGTTGAATGGATAACTTTTGAAACTCCGTTTTTTTCATCACAAAAAGCGGTAAAGGCATCAGAATTTACAGGTATTCCTTTAACTGTAAAAAACATTACAAAAGAATATATGCAGATGCTTGAAAATCCAAATTGTGGATATGGCAAAAACATGAATCCATGCATGGATTGCCATTCGCTTATGTTCAGGATTGCAGGCAGTATTATGAAAGAGCGCGGGTTTGATTTTCTTTTCAGCGGAGAAGTACTTGGACAGCGGCCTATGTCCCAAACAAGACCATCTCTTAGATATGTGGAAAAGCATTCCGGTTATGATGGTTATATACTAAGGCCGTTGTCGGCAAAAAGGCTTGCACCGACAATACCCGAAATAAATGGCCTTGTTGACAGGGAGCTTTTGCTTGATATTACAGGAAAGTCAAGAAAACCCCAGATAGCTCTTGCTGCAGAATTTGGTGTTTCGGATTATCCTGCTCCTGCAGGCGGCTGCCTTTTGACAGACAAAGAATTTTCCAAACGACTAAAAGATCTTTTTGCACACCAGGAAAACTATCCGGAAAATGAAATGCACTTATTAAAATTCGGGCGTCATTTTCGGATTAATAAAAGTACAAAAATAATAGTCGGGAGAAATCAGGCTGATAATGAAAATATAGAAAAGCTGTTTAAACCGGCATCAGACATTATATTAAAAGTAAAAGACTTTCCTGGGCCATTAGCAATAATGCCAAACGGAGGAAGCAATGATACAATAATCCTTGCGGCATCAATATGTGCAGGATATAGCAAAGCTCCGGAATTATCAGAAATTAATGTTACCGCCACAACGCCAAAGGGCGACAGAACTATAAAAGTACTTGCTATTCCCCCGGAGAAAATAAGGCATCTGATGATACAGTAATAAAAATCAGTTCAACAGTTCCTTGCCCCTAAGCTGACCGCAAGCCGCCGAAATATCCTGCCCTTTGCTGTGCCGTATTATAACTGTATAATCATTATTTACCAGTATTTCCCGAAAAATTTTAATGACAGCCGCTTCCGGTCTTTTAAATTCACTTGCTTCATACTCATTAAAGGGAATCAGGTTTATTTTTGACTTAACGGATCTTAATAGTTGTGCAAGACGCTTTGCATCAGCCGGAGAATCATTTACATCTTTAATAAGAATATATTCAACAGTTATCCTGTTTCTGGGTTTCAAATCATACTCACTGCATGCCTTAATTAGTTCTTCAATGGGATATTTTCTGTTTATCGGCATAAGTATATCTCTTGTTTCATTATCTGCCGCATTAAGCGATACTGCCAGGTTAACTCCGGTATCCTTTCCAAGATCTTTTAAAAAAGGAATAAGGCCTGCTGTTGAAACAGTAATCTTTCGTTTTGCAAAACCAAGACCGGTATCTTTCGATGAAATTGAATCTATAGCTTTAACAATATTTTTATAGTTTGCAAGAGGCTCTCCCATTCCCATAAAAACAATATTTGAAAGGGGTAATTTTTCTCCTGCTACATCGTTTTGAATATCCCGCACTTGAGATACAATTTCAGCTTTTGTTAGATTTCTGATAAAACCTCCACTTGCGGTTAAGCAAAACCTGCATCCCTGAGCACATCCTACCTGGCTTGAAATACAAAGGGTATAATGATTCTTTTCAGGTATCAGAACGCTTTCGATATAATTACCATCTGCTAATCCGAAAAGATATTTTTTTGAACCATCACGTGATATTTCAATTTTTTTTTGGTTAAGCCGGCTTATTGTAAAGTGGTTCGAAAAAAGATTTCTTAAATCAAGCCTGATATCTGTCATATCTTCAAATGCATCAACCTGTTTTATATAAATCCAAGCGAAGATCTGGTTAGCTCTATAAGCTTCAATTCCCATTTCATTTAACCAGAAAATAAGCTCTTCTTTTGAAAGCTCAATGATATTTTGTTTAGATTGTAAACTCATAAATAGTGCTTGAATATATCTTCCTGTTTTAAATCAATTAAAACGCCTTGCAGGCGAGAATTTTAAATCATCATGCCGTTAAAGCAAACTATTGTCAAGGTTTGGTACATATCATACATAAAGACATAGTTGCTCCCCGGATTTTAATTATTTAAACTTGTCTATTCTTTCAAACAGCCGGGGAATATTAAATAATAAGTTGATATTTATTGCAAATCCTGTCATTATGATTTCGATTTAACCTCTAAGTTTTAGAGGCTTTCAATGAAGCCGCCATGTTTAAAGGAATTTATAATTGAAAACACAGGAAGCAAAAATTAAACCATTCAGGCTAGTGAAATATTTCTCTTATTCAAGCCTTATTGTATTATTTGCAGGTATTATGGTGTTAACAGTTTTGAATACGCACTGGGTCAGAAAGAAACAACTGGAAAAGAGTGAAGAATATGCATTTCTTATTGCTGCAAATCTGAATCATCAGCTTTTTACACAATTTATTATTCCGGCTTCAATTAAATATGGAAAAATACAGCTTAGAAATAAAGAGCAATCTGAAATTGTAGATAATATTGTTAGTAGTACTCTTCATGGGTACAAAGTGGATAATGTAACTATTTATAGTGTTGAAAAAAATATCGTATCGTACAGTTTAGACAAAAAGATAGTAGGGAAAGAAAATATAGGGGGGCAGGAATATTTTAGAGCACTTTTAGGCGAGCCTACAACAAAACTTGTTCAAAGGGGCAATTATATTGAAAATCTGCTTGGTCTTTATTCTAAAAACAAAATGGTTACTTTTGCACCTCTTCGTATTGAGAAAGCGTATCCGGGATCGACAGGTCCCATAATAGGCGTTATTGAAATTGAACAGGATTTATCAGAAGATTATAAAAGTATATTTAAATTTCAGCATGTTGCAATTATTGCAATTACAGTTGTAATGAGCAGCCTTTTTGGCATTCTTGTTTTTTTTGTCAGAAAGGGAGAAAAAATAATTAAAAAACGTGCTATGGAGCGATTGATTCTTGAAGAACAACTAAGGCGAGCCGAACACTTATCAACTTTGGGTGAAATGATAGCCGGTGTTTCCCATGAAATAAGGAATCCTTTAGGAATTATCAAAAGTTCAGCCGAACTTTTGAAGAAAAAAATCGTTGCGTTAGATCCTTCCAACAATGTTCCGGATATTATAGTGGAGGAATCCGTTCGTCTTAATAAAATAATCACTGATTTTCTAAATTTTGCAAAACCCAGAAAACCTGATTTGGTACCTTGCAACATAGAAGAAATCATTGAAAAAAATATTAATCACCTGTCCCAACAGTTTGAAGAAAAAAATATTAGTGTAAAATTGAAAGAAATATCCAATATCCCGGAAACATCAGCTGATTCCAACATGCTTTATCAGGCATTTTTAAATATACTTATAAACAGCATGCAGTCTATGCCGGATGAAGGGAAAATATATGTCACAATTAACTCTGATCATAACAATATTAATATTATTTTTGAAGATGAAGGAATAGGAATTCCCGAAGATATATTAAAAAAGATATGGGATCCTTTTTTTACTACTAAAGAAAAGGGAACCGGTCTTGGTCTTATAATTGCCAAAAATATTATTGAAGCTCATAATGGTAAAATAGAAATTTCAAACAGGTCACCTTACGGTGTGAAAGTATTAGTGATAATACCTGTCCAAAATGGGAAATAATTATGGAAACAATTTTAATTGTTGATGATGAAAAAAACTATCCTCCAATAATAAGTGCTATTCTTGAAGAGGAAGGATATGAAACATTAGTTGCAAATAATGGCCTTAATGCTCTGGAAATAATAAATAACTCTGACATTGATCTTGTTCTTACCGATATGAAAATGCCGCTTATTGATGGGATAGGGCTTTTGGAAAGAATCAAAATATCAGATCCCGATCTTCCGGTAATAATGATGACAGCTCATGGAACTGTTGAAAAAGCAGTAGAAGCCATGCAAAAAGGAGCTTACAATTACATACTAAAACCATTTGATAATGAGAGGCTCATACTTTTTGTAAAAAAGGCTGTTAAGGTATACAGCATTATCAAAGAAAATAAACAGCTTCGTAATGTTGTAGAATCACAATATAAATTCGGCAACATTATCGGTAAAAGCAAAGCCATGCGAGATGTTTTTGAAACTATACAAAAAGTATCGCCAACATCAGCAACTGTTTTAATAGAAGGAGAAAGCGGTACCGGAAAAGAGCTTGTCGCAAAATCTATTCATTTTAACAGTCCAAGAAGTGAAAAACCATTCATACCTGTAAATTGCTCCGCTTTTGCTGAAAATCTCCTTGAAAGCGAATTGTTTGGACATGAAAAAGGGGCCTTCACAGGAGCTGTTGCTATGAAAAAAGGAAGATTTGAACTTGCAGACAACGGCACTCTTTTTCTTGATGAAATATCCGAATTATCTCAGGGCTTACAGGTGAAATTACTTCGTGTACTCCAGGAAAGAACCTTTGAAAGAGTTGGGGGGGTTAAGCCGATTACAGTAAATATCCGGGTCATTGCAGCAACAAATAAGCATTTAAAAGAAGAAGTAAGACAGGGCCGTTTCAGGGAAGATCTTTTTTATCGCCTCGATGTTTTAAATATTAATATTCCACCTTTAAGACAAAGGTTGGAAGATATACATCTACTCGTTGAGCATTTCATAAACAAGTACGCCGGACAAAGGAAAGCAGGGCAACCTGTAACCGGTGTTGATACCGAAGTTGAGCGTCTTTTATATGATTATACATGGCCCGGAAATGTTCGCGAACTTGAAAACTTTATTGAACGAGGCATCATATTATGTGACAGCAATATAATAAGGGTTTCCGATCTTCCGAGAGAATTCAGGGATAATGTTTATAATACCTTGCATTTTGAGGGAATTCCCGCAAACGCAAAATTATATGAAACTTTGGATTTGGTTGAGCGGATAATGATAAAAAGAGCTATGAAAATGGCAAATCATGTTCAATCACATGCGGCCGAATTGCTTGGTATAGGAAAAAGCGGCCTTAATCAAAAATTAAAAAAACTCAATATTGATACAGTTAAGGAACAATAAAAACAAATAATCCGGTTCAAAAATTTAAACCTATTTATTTGTTTTGTTTTCAGTATGTTATATGATTACCAGATGCTATTGGTTCAGAATATTGAACTTTTTTTATTAATATATGGAATCTAATAGAGAATTACTATGCGGAAACAGAGGAAACTAATAAGCATAACTATTTTAATTCTAATGTATAAATGAAATATTGATTTATGATAAAAATGAATTGGCAAGATATTTGCTTATACTAATATTAACCCGATAAAAATTCTTCTTTCCTCCTTAACGGTCAACTGGATTAATTTCAGTTGGCCGTTATTCTTTTAGCCAGATAAAGATCACGAGATATGTTCTTTGGCAATCATAAAATAGGAAGAGTCTGCAAAATCGGTACAAATTTTTTCATAAGCTTCTTTGCTTTTATTTTCTTCCCCCAATAAGGCAAAAAGCCTTCCGAGGTTAAAATAGGCCTCATCTTTTAATAAATTACCTGGTTCTGCAATAATTTTTTCAAAATAATTTACTGCTGATTTTAAATCCTTTTTTTCTTCATAGGAATAGCCAAGATTATTTAAGATCTGGCATTTAACAAACCGATTGTTGCTAAAATCAATAAGCGCTTTATCATATGAATCAATTGCTTTATCTATATCTCCGGCTTTATAGCAAATATTAGCAAATTCAAGCCTTGCTACTTTACCTCCAATATTTCCCGAATATTTGTCTATAATATCATTAAATCCGGCATTAACTTCGCCCAAAGCTTTTTGAGGGCCATGTTTTTTAAGAGAAACGGTATATTGCCTCAAATTGTTTTGAAGCATCGAAAAAGCTTTGCTTTCAGACTTTCGATGAAAGTAACCATATCCGGAAAAGGCAATAGCAATTAGCACCACTGCACCTATGGCACATAATACTTGTGTCTGATATTCAGCTAAAAGATTGAATAATTTAGCTGAAAAGGTAATAAATTCATCAGGTTTATTAAAGAGTTCTTTTCTTGTTATTTTATTCTTTGCCATTGTTTCTCCAAGCACCATTTACATAAGCATTTTTTTTATTCTATCCCAGCCATCTTCCGGTATATTAGCTCCTACAACCTGACAAACTTCATATCCACACGCGGACCCAAGTTCGCCACATTTTTTGAGGTTGTAACCATTTACTAATCCGAATAAAAACCCAGCCGCCCAAAGGTCACCTGCTCCGGTGGTATCTAACGCAAATCCGTTTCCCATTGGAGCAACTTTAATAACTTCTCCCTTGTGTGATATGTAGCTTCCCCGTTCACCTATTTTCAGCACTGCAATATCCGCACGTTTTGATAAATCATCTATAGCTCGCAGTTCGTCTTTATAACCTGTAAATGCAGATGCTTCATCCTCATTGGCGAGTAATATATCTACATAGTCGTCGACTATTTTATCAATAAAATCTTTATTTTCTTCGACAACCGTGAAACTTGCAAGATCCAGTGAAATAAGCGCACCCGACGATTTTGCGTTGTTTAAAGCAGATAGCATTAAATCTTTGTTAAAAAGCAAATAACCCTCTATATGGACAACCGCAGCTCCAATAAAACAATTAATTGTAATTTCTTCCGGTTTTGTTTCCAAAGAAGCACCAAGGCAGGTAAACATCGAACGCTGGGCATCTGGTGTAACTATAGAAAGAACTCTTCCGGTAGGAAAAGAGCAAGTAAAAAGATGTGATTCAACATTATTATTTTTTAAATCATTTTCAAAAAATTTACCGAGCTCGTCTTCACCCAATTTACCTACAAACCGTGCTGCACCGCCCAGTTTCCCTATGCCTACTATTGTATTGCATGCAGAACCTCCCGGTACTATGCTGGTTTTATTTGTTGTCATGGATAATGTGTCATCAATAACATAATCGTTAACCAGAGTCATTCCACCCTTTACAACACCGGATTTTTCTATAAACTCATCATCCTCAAGAGCAAGAATATCAACAAGAGCCGATCCTATGCCTACTACAAGTTTTTTGCCATTACTTTTATTTGAGTCGTTAATCATTTATAAGCCCTAATAAATCATATTATTACTGTATTATTATATAGTTATTGTGTGTTCCAAAATTGTTTTCACATAGTTGGCCATTATTGGGGTCTTTTTGCCATTGCCCGTCAACTAGAAACATGTATTCATATCTACCGGGATTAAGGAAAATCGTTTTTTTCCAGACTTCACTATTTTCTTTTTTCATAGGGTGTTTTTTCTCGTTCCAATCATTAAAATCACCCATTAAAGAGACATTACTAGCTTTTTGAGCTTCAATAAAAAAATTAACTCTTCTTTTACCTGCCTTTGCTGATATTTTCTCTTTTGCCATATATGCCCCCTTTTTTGCCAGGAATTATTATAGTAAAACTTAAAAGATTATGAAACAAAGAATTTATGTTCAGCAGAATGGAGTGCCGGAATACGATTGTTCTTTGGCATCAAAGCATTATCTATGTATCCTATATTTAGAAAATTTATTGTCAAGATATTTGTTCTTGCCCTGACATAATTATGCTATAAGAAAGATCTTGGCTGTATAGGGTCTAAGCTTATTAAAATTCTTTATTTACACAAACTGGATTATAAGCAATTAAAGCATAATTTAAAAATAAATATATTGTTATATAGTGCTATATTCAATATTTAAAATTCTATTGAATTTAAAATTAAATATAGTGAAAAATATATTCAAACATTTTGTACATTCTGCCGATATAGTATATATAATCGAAGAAAATTTCTGCTTCTGTATATAGACTCTTATGTTTATAAGGATTTATCTTTATTTTTATAATGAACTGCTGATGAAACACCTTTTATCAAGGAGAAGTTACTATGAATGTAATTATAGCCGATGACTCAAAGGTTGTTCGTTCTATAGTTGAAAAGGCTATCAAACCACTTGGCTATAACTCTTTTCAAGCATCCCATGGAGGAGAAGCTCTTGAAATATTGGAAAAAATGGGAGGTGAAATTGGTTTGATTCTTATGGATTGGAATATGCCTGTCATGGATGGTTTTGATGCACTGGTTAAGATTAAACAAGACTCAAGATTTTCTTCAATTCCAATAATAATGCTAACTTCGGAATCAGATAATAACAAGGTCAAAATGGCCAGTGATGCGGGAGCGGCAGCTTATGTAAAAAAACCATTTACACAAGATGAATTAGTTGAAAATATAAAACAAGTTATAAACTAATTATAATCATGCCTAAAGCTGAACACAGAATAGGAGGGGGTAATAACATGGCAAAGGTATTGTTGAATGATTGCAACCCCGATGCTTCTTTAACACTAACCAATATGCTAAAGGACAACGCCGAGATAATTGTTGAGCCTTTCAGCGAGCAAAGAGAACTAACCGATTTTAACCTTGTCTTACTGTATTCAGACAGTACAGATGACCAACAGATTTTGCGTAAAATAAAAAATCTGCACTTCAGGACAAAATTTAGAAATATACCTATTATTTTGCTTAAAGATAAATCCGAATTGTTTTCCGACCAGCCCTATTTCAATTTTGGAGTTTCTGAATTTATGGCTCTGGATGAACCCCAACCGATTTTCAATCAAATTTTACAGGGGTATTTAAATCCGGGGCGGCAACCGCTTGAACGTGAGTTAATATATCTGACCCCCTTTATTGAAAGCACGAAAACGGTTTTAAGCAAGATGGCATCCATGGAGGCTGAATTTAGGGGAGTATATTTTCAAAATAGCTTAAGAATTCTTGGCGATGTTTCCGGAGTCATTGGCCTTTCCGGCACAACTGAGGGAACAGTTATTATCACCTTTCTCTGGAATCTTGCAAGACAGGTGATTGCGAATATCATGGAAGTAAAAGAAAATGAAATCAATGCAGAAATGATACACGATGGCGTTGGTGAAATAATTAACATGATAAGCGGGTCCGCCAAGAAATCGTTATTAGAAGCATCGTATGATTTCCAGCTTTCAATACCGACAATAATTGTTGGCTGGGGCCACGAAGTGGGGCATCCCGATAATGCAACTATTGCGGTACTGACCTTTGATGTTGGAGACCAGGCATTTGTATTACATATCTCTCTGACACAAAAATAGCAAACAAGCCGGATGATTGTAAAGTTTTCCGGAAAACCAATTTTTTAAATGGTCTGAAAGCATCATTATTGTATGGAAAACACACAAACTGACATTTTGCTTATCAGCACATCACAAGAACTTCATGATTTTGTGGCAGATGTTCTGGACAAAGATGGATATTGTGTTCACACTGCCTCTATTATGAGAGAAGCTTTATCTGCCATAGATTTGAACCCGGTTGGTTTAATTCTCTGCGGTATTGAGCTGGAAGATATTTCCGGCGAGCAGTTTTTATCCTATCTTAAGAATGATCCGAAAAGAGAATCAATCCCATTTATTTTTCTTCTATCAACAGAAAACCAAAATGCGCTTAGTCCTAAACGTGCAATTGGGTTAGGCGCGGAAAATTTTGTTTTTTTCCCTACAGAAGGCTCTGTATTGCTTTCTTGTATAAAAGAGTTTTTAAAACCATCCCGGCAGGTAGAACATCATGTTGAACATATCGATGCATCTACGCATAAAGACAATAAAGACTCGCAAGCTAATATATGCAAACCCGTTTTAACCGAAGCAGAACAAAAAGGGATTGATGAGAGACGTGTGGAAAAGAGGGAACGCTTTGAGATTCCGATTCCGGTAGAAATATCTCGAGAAGGCAAAACCTGGATTCATGGTTTTATATTAAATCGCGGCAAGTCAAGCGCTATGATTGAAACATCTCTTCGTAGAAGATATGGTGATGATATTTTTATAAGAGAGCCTGAAGATGAAATCGGTAATATAGTTGCAGGTTCAGTAGTCCATGTTCTTTTAGGAGATGAAAACAAACAGATTGGCTTCGGCGTTGTTTTCCGTAAAAAAAATAGTATCAATTGGCAAAGCTTTTCAGAACGTTTGATGAGCAAAAGCAAAAAGCAGTCAACAGTAACTATAAGGCGCGATTTTTTCCCAATAGCTGCTGAAGTGTCAAGGGACGGCGCTTTTTGGATTGATGCTCAAATTACCGGTTGCGACCTGATGAGTGCCAGCCTTAAAACATCGATATTGGCAAAACCGGAAGACAAAATGGTTATAAAGTTTGAGCGGCATGGTATTAAAAATATTGTTAATGGCAAGATAAAAAAGGTTGAACTTGAACAAAGCGAATTACTAGCGAAAATAGAACTTGATTTCTCGGAAGATGAAGAGTGGATAAAATTGTATAATCATTTTGCTGTTATCGCCGGGCCTGAATCATCTGACAAAGAAAAGGAAGTAAATGTTCATGATAAATTTCGGGCCAAAATGATTAAGGTAGGATTATCCGGAGACTTAAACAGCAAAGAAAGTGATAATGTTGCTTCGATTAAAGAAGACACCCAGAAGAAAACAGAACCCAAGAACAAACGTTTCTATCAAAGCTTAATCGGCAGAAAAATGGATAATTACGAGGTAGTATCATTTATTAGTGCAGGAGGGATGGGAGGAGTATTCAAAGGATGGGATATAGCATTGGAAAGAGATGTGGCATTAAAAGTCATATCATGGGAGCTTTCATCTCAGGAAGAGTTTGTAAAGATGTTTTTAAAAGAGGCTCGCTTTGTTTCCAAGCTGAACCATCCCAATATTGCGCAAATTTATTATATCGGTAATTCAAATGGGATTATGTATTATGCAATGGAATTTATTCATGGTCAGACTTTATCTGATATGCTCAAAAGTAAGTTCCAGTTTAATGTAGTGCAAATAATAACCTATTTAAAAACATTGTGCAGCGCTTTAGACTTTGTCTGGAAAAACAATATCGTCCACAGGGATATCAAACCTGCCAACATTATGGTGACAAGTTCTGATGAATTGAAACTGGTAGATTTCGGTGTAGCAAAGCTTGATACCAAGAGCGAGATCCAGGAGGAAAAGAAAATTGTTGGTTCTCCTTTATATCTGAGTCCCGAATCTATTCGTAATCAGGGGGTAGATAATCGCAGTGACATTTATTCATTAGGAGCCACTTTTTATCATCTGCTTGCAGGAATACCACCTTTTTATGATAATTCATGCAGTAACCTTCTTTTTAAACAACTCAATGACCCTGTTCCTCCATTGAAGCAAAAATGCCCGGAAACCCCCGATTTTCTTTGTGAGACTATAGAAAAAATGATGGCAAAAAAATGCGAAGAACGTTTTCAGAATTACCAGGAAATTATCGACTGTCTTAATTGTTCCTCCAGTTCAAAATAGACTCTATAGAGCCACTTTCAAAACGTTTCAGTTTGGTCAAGCTCAAGGCGGGAGAAAATTTCAACCGCAGGAATACATTGAGTATTTCGAGGATTGAAATTTGAGCCAAACGCAGAGATCGGCCAAAATGGGGCGTTTTGAAACTGGCTCTATAGAAAAGACCTAAGCGCTACCCTCATCCCCCAGCTCCAGGAAATTTCCCAACCTCATACCGGCATGGCGTAGATGTTTACTGCTATTGCAGAAAATGGCCGTAATGCAGTTTGTGATTTATTAACTGCGACTTTATATTATCGATATTTTTCTTTTCTCTAATTATAAAGCGGTAAAGACCAGCGCGTTTTATATCTCCGACAAACAGAGCTCCTACAAGATATTTGCTATCGGATGAGAAAACAAGTTTTTTGTATGTTGTTTGTGTTTCGGTTACATGTGTTTCATAATCAGTTCCTTTAGTATGTACTATTCCCATTGAGACAAACGGAACGTCGGCCACCTGGGTTGCATTTAAAATACCGGCGGAACCCAAATACCGGGTATGTCTTCCAGCCATGTTGCGCCCGGCGCAGCGCCCCATTTCGGCTGCATTTGTCCAAAGACCGCTTATTATTTTCTTTCCGGAAAGTAAATCAAAGCTTTCTGCAACATCTCCTGCCGCATAAACATCCGGAATGTTCGTAGCAGTATATTCATCGGCAACAACACCCCGATCAATCCTTATACTGCTTTTATCAAGAAAGTCTATATTGGGCGAAACTCCTTTTCCAATCAAAACCATTTCAGCTTCAATTTGTTTCCCGTTTGACAGCATTACACCTTTTACTCCGTTATTTCCTGAAATAATTTTCTTGACACCGCACCCGGTTATAATCTTAAGTCCTGCAATGTTTAGCGCTTTCCGGATGAGTTTGGCATCATCTGCTTCCATCAACTGAGATAACACCTGGCCGGAATAAACAACAAGAATAACCTCAAGACCGCGTTCAAGCAATGCAAAGGCGGTTTTTAAATTCAGCATCCCTCCGCCCGCCATAACAACCTGACGAGTTTTTGCAGTGAGGTCGGCTATTTTTTTTGCATCCGAAAGAGTTCTTAAGGCAAAAACCCCTTGTGAATTTGTTCCTTCTATTTCCGGAGGAATAAAGGAACTGCTTCCGCTTGCAATAAGCAACTTGTCATATGAAATGTTTTTTGAATTACTTGCTGAGACAATTTTGTTTTTTGTATCAACAAAAGTAACTCTTGCCCCGGTGCAGATATTGATATCTTTGCCTTTGTAAGGACCGTTGCCAACAAGAGCTATGTCAGATTCGGATTTTTTGCCACTTATCAGAAAAGGAATCATAGGCCGAAAGTACGGCATTTCCTTTTCCATCGATAAAACCGTAATAATCCCTGAGCTGTCCAGTTCACGTATGGCATTTGCGGCAGCCATTCCGGCGGCACTTGCGCCTATAATTACATAACGGGTTTGTTTTGCAGTCACTTTATCCTCCAAGCCCTGCTGCAAGTTCTTTTGATACTTTTTTCCGTATATTGCCGGAATAGTTTTCAACGGTATCATAAACCAACGCGTGAGTGGGACATGCCGTTACACATGCGGGAATATCTTTATCTGGACACCGGTCGCAACGGTATGCCTTGTGTTCTTCAATATGCCTTCCTATTACTCCGTAAGGACAAACCATGACACATGTCCAGCAGCCGATACATTTATCAGCATCGGTAAGAACTACCCCGTCTTCTGTTCGGGTTATTGCTCCGGATATACAGGCATGCAGACAAGGTGCATCTTCACAATGGCGGCATAATATGGGCATACGGCTATCCGGTGCAGTCCACTCAACATAGATACGTTTTTTCGGTACAGGGTGTTCAGATATTGCGCTGTATAATGATTTGCTTTCTGAATGCTCTACCGCACAGGCAAGCTCGCAACTGTGGCATCCCATGCAACGATCAATTTTAACAAATATTTCTTTAGGTGTTGTCATTCTAATCTCCTGTCGGTAAACCATTATAATCCCAATCCTGCCCGGCGTTCATCTATGGCGGCCAAAAGTTTTTGTGCTGCGGATTCAGGATCAAGATCCACAATAAAATAACCGCCTGTAATATCTTTGATTTTTTCAGTAAGGATTTGAGTTACAAGCGCACTGCCGGTAACGGGAATCATAACTCCCACATGAGTGGGAAGTCCTGCTGCAACTGAATATGTACCGATAGATACGGCTTTTTCGGATACGGCTTCCGCCGCTGATGCAACAACCGGAAGCTTGTCTGTATCAACACCAAGATAGTTTGCAACAGCAACCGCCAGAGCCACGGCCCTGGAATTATCAACACAGGAGCCTACATGTAAAACCGGCGGAAGAGGTCCGCCAAGTCCGTTTGCTTCTCCGATAGCCGTAAGTACTGCTTTAAGTCCGTCTCCACAAAGATTATCAACATTTAAAGGGTCCATGAATCCATGCCGCATCAAAGCTCCGGCCCCGCATCCTGTGGCAATCACAAGCACATTGTTTTTAAGAAGTATACGGGCCATAGTTATAAAGTTTTTGTCCTGGGCCACCTTGACATTATTGCATCCTGCAAAAAGGCATACCCCGCGAATGTTGCCTGATTTAATATTATCAACAAGCGGTTTAAGAGGATCTTTTTCATCCAGTTTAGAAAGCGCCGCCACAATTGCTTCCACAGAAAATCCGGCTACAACATTTGAGCGGATATCCGGAATATCAACAGTCTTGTTTTTGCGGCGTTTAAAACTTTCGATTGCAATGTTAAAAATTTCACCGGCCTTTTCAGCAGCCTTTTCCTCAGTAAATTCGATATGCTTTGAATTTGTAATCTTGCACAAATCCATAGTGGTAATTACAGGCGTTGTGAAGCATTCCGCAACCGAAACCACAGAAGGCATTATGCACTGGTAATCCACAACCATTGCATCAAGCGCACCGGTTACGATAGCCATCTCCTGGCTTACTGAATGCGTACATGAGGCAATACCGTGGCGCATCATTATTTCATTTCCTGTACAACATATTCCAACGATATTTATTTCCGATGCTCCGGCCGCAACAGCTTTTGCATTTGCTTTTGGAGCAAGAGTTACCAATACATCGGAAAGTACCGGATTATGGCCATGTACTGCTATATTGACTGCATTCGCTTTTAACACACCCATATTTGCAGTTGTTGCTTTGGGCTGGGGAATGCCGAAAAGTATATCCGCCAGATCCGTGCCCATATAACAACCGGCCAGATCTGCAACACCGCATCGCAATCCTGCAAGAAGAAGATTCACCGGATCGGCATCCACTCCATATAAAGTCCTGTGCATAATCTCTGAGATTTCATGATCAATGCCTTTAGGCACCAAGCCCAAATCGCCAAGAGTTTTTGCACGGGCAGGAGTTACTACGGTTGCTGCCCAAAGTACTGGAGTATCTTTTTCATGAAAATCGGCAAGAGCTGCATTAGCCACATCTTTTGCTATGTCATTATCCGAACGACCGGTTACCGGGATATTTAAGCGTGTCGCAACACTTTTGAGTTTTCCGGTTTCCTTGATCGAATAGTCTTTTACTTCTCCTTTTGCCACCTTTAACAAGGTATGAGCCAGATGCTTTGCATGGCCGGAATGTGCGGCGGTACCGGCAGCAATTGCCCTGTCAAGGCCTCTTGCAACCATTATATCGGCAGTTGCTCCGCATATACCCTCTTTGGGGCCTTCACCAAAAGGATCGATACGGCACGGTCCCTGAAGGCAATGCCTGCAGCAAAGACCTGTGTCTCCAAAACCGCACTGAGGCTTCATGGCCTCGTATCTGTCCCATACGGTTGTTATGTTATTTTTTTTGGCTTTTTCAAGCATCTGTAAAACTGCAGGATCAGTGCTTTTGTCGCTGAAATCTTCCTTCCCGGACATATTATTATTCCTCCTTGAAAAGATATGTCACGGCCTTCAGGCCGGAGTTGATTTTTGGATTTATTATCTTAAAATAAACAGCATTATAATTTAAAATGCAACAACATATAGTTGCAACCGGCATACTAAATCTTTTCTTTACAAATAGGTCCTTATGGCATAATTATAAAGCTGGCATAATATATTTTCCTAAAAGCGGATTTTTAAATCATCAGAAAAATAGAGGGAAATATTTAGGACTCTTGGGCAGTCCGTAAGAGTATAAAAACATCGAAAAATCTGGTTCACATTATGAATATTTTTAAAAAGGAGTAGATTTTATGGCAAAAAAAATGAAAACCATCGATGGGAATACAGCAGCAGCTCATGTAGCTTATGCCATGAGCGATGTTGCCGCAATATATCCTATTACCCCTTCAACCCCGATGGGCGAAATTGCGGATGAATGGGCGGCTCAAGGGCAGAAAAATGTTTTCGGCCAGATATTACATATCAGACAAATGCAATCCGAAGCGGGCGCAGCAGGCGCAGTTCATGGCGCTCTTGCGGCAGGTGCTCTTACTACTACTTTTACCGCATCCCAGGGCCTGCTTCTCATGATTCCTAATATGTATAAAATTTCAGGAGAGCTTCTTCCGGCAGTATTTCATGTAAGCGCAAGAGCAATTGCCGCTCATGCACTTTCAATTTTCGGTGATCATGCCGATGTAATGGCTGTTCGTCAGACAGGTTTTGCTCTTTTATGCTCCGGTTCCGTTCAGGAGGTAATGGATCTTGCGCTTGTATCGCATCTATCATCTATCAAAGGCAGAGTGCCGTTTCTTCATTTTTTCGACGGTTTCAGAACTTCGCATGAAATCCAGAAAATCGAATTAATCGATTATGAATCCATGGCATCTCTTGTCGATTATGATGCCGTATCCGCTTTCCGCAAAAGAGCAATGAACCCTGAACACCCGACTGTTCGCGGTACGGCGCAGAATCCCGATATATATTTTCAGGGAAGGGAAGCCGCTAATTCTTACTATCTTGAGATACCCGAAACGGTAAAATATTACATGAAAAAAGTTGGGGAACTCACTGGCCGACATTACAAACTTTTTGATTATACCGGAGACCCGGAAGCTGAAAGAGTTATTGTTGCAATGGGTTCTTCCTGCGAAGTTATTGAGGAAGTTGTAAACAGGCTTAATGAAAATGGAGAAAGTGTCGGGCTTGTCAAGGTTCGTCTTTACAGACCATTTGTAGTTGATGCGTTTCTTGCGGCTCTGCCGGCTTCTGCAAACCGTATAACCGTACTTGACAGAACAAAAGAGCCCGGAGCTATCGGTGATCCTCTTTATGTTGATATCTGTACGGCTTTTTTTGAAAGAAATGAGATGCCGGTTATCGTAGGCGGACGTTACGGACTAGGTTCAAAAGAATTTACTCCTGCAATGGCCAAAGCCGTATTTGATAACATGAAATCAGCCGGACCGAAAAATCATTTTACGGTAGGTATTACAGATGATGTAACTCATACTTCCCTTGAAGTGGAAAATGATGTGGAAACCACGCCGGAAGGAACCATACAGTGTAAATTCTGGGGCCTTGGCTCAGATGGTACGGTTGGAGCAAATAAATCCGCCATCAAAATTATAGGAGACAATACCGACTTGTTTGCTCAGGGCTATTTTGCCTATGATTCAAAAAAATCAGGCGGAATAACCGTATCGCATCTTCGTTTCGGGGAAAAACCCATACAGTCCACCAACCTTGTCACTTCCGCTGATTTCATTGCATGTCACAAATCAAATTATGTAGAACTATATGATATTTTAGAAGGCATAAAACAGGGTGGAACCTTTCTTTTAAATTCACCGTGGTCTTTAAAGGAAATGGAAGAACACATTCCCGCTGAAATGAAAAGAACAATCGCTTCTAAAAATTTAAAATTTTTTAATGTTGATGCTGTTAAAATTGCAAAAGCTGTAGGGCTTGGCGTAATGATAAACATGATCATGCAGACGTCATTTTTCAAGCTGTCAAATGTAATACCCTTTGAAAAAGCAATAGCTCTGTTAAAAGATGAAATAAACAAGGTTTACGGCAAAAAGGGCGAAAAAATCGTCAATATGAATATAGGTGCGGTTGACCAGACCCTTGCAAATCTTGTTGAAATCAAATACCCAAAATCATGGAAAAATGCTGTTGATGAAAGCGGGGCAGGATCAGAAAAACTTGAATTTCTGGAAAAAGTTATGCGTCCCATGCTTGCCCAGCAGGGTGATAAACTGCCGGTAAGTGTTTTTGAACCCGATGGGGTTTTCCCGGTTGCTACATCACAATATGAAAAGCGCGGTGTTGCAATCAATGTTCCTGAATGGATAGCCGAAAACTGCATCCAGTGCAACCAGTGTTCGTACGTTTGCCCCCATGCAGCTATTATTCCTGTTCTTGCAACAGATGATGAGATTAAAGATGTGCCTGCATCTTTTGAAACTAAACCGGCTTTGGGAAAGGAGCTTAAAGGGTATCAATTCAGGATTCAGGTTAATACTTTAGACTGCCAGGGCTGCGGAAATTGTGCCGATATATGCCCGTCCAAGAAAAAAGCTCTGGAAATGAAACCTATTGAAACGCAAGTAAGTACTCAGGTTCCCAATCATAAAGTTTCATTGACCATACCTTTTAAAGACAACATCGTTTCAAGAGAATCTGTCAAAGGAAGCCAGTTTCAAAAACCTCTTATGGAATTTTCCGGAGCCTGCGCCGGATGCGGTGAAACTCCTTATGTTAAGGTATTGACTCAGCTTTTTGGCGAAAGAATGATTATAGCCAATGCAACGGGTTGCACTTCAATATGGGGTGCTTCTGCTCCTTCGGTTCCCTACTGTGTGGATAAAAACGGGCACGGCCCTGCCTGGGGAAATTCTCTTTTCGAGGATGCGGCGGAATTCGGATACGGAATATCTATGGGAGTAATTCAGCGCCGGCAAAAGCTTGCGGATCTGATAAAAGAAGCTGTTGCAGACAATGAAATATCAGAAGAACTTAAAGCCACTATGGCAGGATGGCTTGAAGGTTTGAATGATCCGGAAATTTCAAGAAAATACTCAGATCAGCTTAAAAAAATCCTTACCGAAACAAAGAAAACGCCTCTTTTGGATGAAATACTTTCTATGTCGGATCTTTTTGTGAAAAAATCGGTATGGGCTTTCGGCGGTGACGGATGGGCCTATGATATCGGTTTCGGCGGTGTTGATCATGTTATAGCTTCCGGTGAAGATGTTAATATTCTTGTGCTTGATACCGAAGTTTATTCAAATACCGGCGGCCAGTCCTCAAAAGCCACACCTACTGGTTCGGTTGCCAAATTTGCAGTATCAGGCAAAAAGATTGGTAAAAAAGATCTGGGCAGAATAGCCATGACTTACGGTTATGTTTATGTGGCTTCAGTTGCAATGGGTGCAAGCAAGCAGCAGACACTCAAGGCTTTCATTGAAGCAGATAAATATCCCGGGCCTTCTCTTATAATATGCTATGCTCCGTGCATTAACCAGGGCATCAGAAAAGGCATGGGAAAAACTCAGGAAGAAGAAAATCTTGCTGTTGCATCAGGCTACTGGCCGCTTTACAGATACAATCCTCTTCTTGCACAAGAAGGTAAAAATCCTTTTATTTTCGAATCGAAAGCTCCGGATGGAACCTTGCAGGAATTTCTTTCAGGCGAAAACAGATATGCATCACTTGAAAAGCAGTTTCCGGAAGAATCCAAAAAACTTCGCCAAAAGATCGAAAAGGAGTATAACGAAAGATATGAAATATATAAACATATGTCAGGAAGTACTTCAGACGAAGAAAAAGAATAATTCCAAGACTGATTGTTAGACCGGCTTTATCAATTGAACCGCCGCGGTATGTGATCCATATGCCCGGTGGTGCGGGATGAGGGGAGTTGACAGACTCCCCTTGTCACTATTTTTCTTGTGGATGAGCCAGCCCAGCCAAAATGAATCCAACACCTCCGAAATCCAAAAAGTTAATAATATCTCGTTACACTTATGCGAACTGGTTCCATAGTTTAACACCCATGGATAAGGAGGTGTATTAATATTTTTAAATCTTTTATATGAACTTAACCCTATATATTTCTTTCACGCGATGAAGTAAAAATTGAATATGTAGATTAGTATATACTTGTCCATTAATTATAATAAACTGCAAAAAATCATTTGCTTTTCATAAACTCTTCTGATAAACAGCACAAACTTATTTATAATTACTATTTAGTTGATTTGTAAAATCTTGCTTTGGTGATTTATTGTTGTCGGCTGCTGAATGCTGATTATGCTCTTTGTGTTCTTGTTTATTGCTTTTTGCTTCCCGGCTACCGATACCTGTTTTACAGCTAAAGGAGCGCTGCGTTGAAAAGAACTCTTCTTTATTTGTTCCTGTTGGTCGCCCTGCTTGTTCCATCCCTTTTAAGTGCAAATGATATTTCAATTACCGGCAACATTGCCACAGAAAACCTGATAGACTCCATTGCCCTTTCGCCAAATACCGGCATGGCTTATGGGATTGATAAGCAGACAAACAGAGCTGGTCGGGAAAAACTGTACAGTTGCTTAAGTGGTAAAGCTGTTCTAAATTGATTTTAAAATATAGAAAGGAGCAGCGGTAAAATGAAGAAATTGAGAAGGAATCATGGAGCAACGTTTAAAGCAAAAGTAGCGAT